>NZ_JBEXTX010000014.1:0-106570 GCF_040614175.1 Amycolatopsis sp. NPDC006131 | reverse complement strand
GCCACCAGGTCAAGCCACGCTTTCCCGGCTTGACGCGGTGTCTCGGCAACCGAACACTGAAAGATCGGGTTCGGGAGGGCCAGATCCGGGCGTAGCGAAGCGAAGCCCGGCGCCCTCACCACCCGCGTAGCGAAAACCTAAGAAAGCACCTCGGCGATCCGCCGCAGGGTCCCCGCGTCCCCACGCAGCAGCAACGTCGTCACCACGGTCTCCTCCCAGGCGGCCAGCTCCGCCCGGATCTTCTCCGGCGGCCCGATCAGCGAGGTGTCCTCGACCAGCGACGTGGGGATCGCCGCGGTGGCTTCGGCCTTGCGCCCGGCGAGGTAGAGCTCCTGCACCTTCTCCGCGACGTCGGCGTAGCCGAGCCGGGCGAACACGTCCTTGTGGAAGTTGACCTGCTTGGCCCCCATGCCGCCGATGTAGAGGGCCAGCGACGGCTTGATGAACCCGGCCGCGGTCTCCACGTCGTCGTGCACGATGACCGGCACCGAGGCGGCCACCTCGAAGTCGGCCTGCGTGTGCCGGGCGCCCGGGCGCGCGAAGCCCTCGGCGAGCGCTTCCCGGTAGAACGCGTCGCTCTTCGGGGAGAAGAACAGCGGCAGCCAGCCGTCGCAGATCTCGGCCGCCAGCGCGACGTTCTTCGGCCCCTCCGCCGCCAGGTAGATGGGGATTTCCGGGCGCAGCGGGTGCACTGTGGACTTCAGCGGCTTGCCCAGCCCCGTACCGTCCTTCAGCGGCAGCTGGTACTGCTCGCCGTCGAAGGTCACCGGTTCCCGCCGGGCCACCACCCGCCGCACGATTTCCACGTACTCCCGCGTCCGGGCCAGCGGCCGCGGGTAGGGCTGCCCGTACCAGCCCTCCACCACCTGCGGCCCGGACGCGCCGAGGCCGAGGATGAACCGGCCGCCGGAGAGGTGGTCCAGGGTCATCGCGGCCATGGCGGTGGCGGTCGGGGTGCGGGCCGACATCTGGACGATGTTGGTGCCGAGCTTGACCCGCGAGGTCGCCGCGCCCCACCAGGCCAGCGGGGTCAGCGCGTCCGAGCCGTACCCCTCGGCCGTCCACACCGAGTCGAACCCCAGCTCCTCCGCGGCGCGGATCGCGTCGAGCGCGCCCTCCGGCGGACCGGAGGACCAGTAACCGATGTGATAGCCGAGCTTCACGACACCTCCCGTGGAACGTAATGGGTGGGACTGTCCCGTTCGGACAGCGGCGGCAGGTTGCGGGCCGGCGTCTCCACCAGCGGGGCGTCCGCCGGGACCTCGCCGCGCGCCCGCCGCCACGCCGCCCTGGCGCGCGGGTGGTAGCGGCGGTCGTGCGGCACGAACCGGAACGCGAGCCCGATCGCGCGGCCGGCCAGCCGGTGCAGCACCTCGTTCCGGCGCGACCAGGAGTAACCCATGCGCTCGCGCACCGCCGGGTGGTACAGACCGACGGTCCACCACACGAACGACTTCGCGATCACCACGCGCAACAACCGCCAGACCGGGTCCGGCATCCACGACACGAACGGCGGCTTCGCGATGCCGGCGATGTCCAGCACGTCCCTGGTGGCCTTGTTGTCCTCCAGGACCTCGGTGCACATGTGGTCCCAGTAGGCCTGGAACTCCTCCCACGAGCCCGGCACCGGCCGCATGGTCAGCCCGTAGAGCCGGTACCACTGGACGTGCTCGTCGAACAGCCGCCGCTTGTCCGCCTCGCTCAGCCCGCCCATCATCCGCTCCGCGGCGACGACGGTGAGCATGAAGAACGTCGAGTGCGCCCAGTAGAACGTGCCCGGGTTCAGCGCGTGGTAGCGGCGGCCGCGGGCGTCCACGCCGTGGATCGTCTCGTGGTAGCCGCGCACCGCGCGAGCGGTCTCGGCCGCGCGCGGGCCGTCGTAGACCACGCCGCCGATCGGGTAGAGCGAGCGGAACAACCGCTCCCACCGCTCGGCGAAGAACCGCGAGTGCTCCTCCACCCCCGCGCCGAGTTCCGGGTGCATGTTCTGCATGGATCCTGCCCACAGTGCCATGAGCAGGGTCCGCCAGTCGCCGAAGTACTTCCACGTCAGGGAATCGGGGCCCAGGGGCTGCGGTGCCATGATCCGAACGCTACAATTGACAACACCCGTAGTCAATTGTGAGGGCGGATGGCGGAGAAGACCTGGGCGGGCACCACCCTGAGCGACCGCCGGGCGGCCCGGCGCGCCCAGCTGCTCGACGCCGGGCTCGACCTGCTCGGCACCGAGGGCAGCGCGGCGGTGACGGTGCGGGCGGTGTGCCGGCACGCGAAGCTCACCGAACGGTACTTCTACGAGAGCTTCACCGACCGCGAGGAACTGGTGGTCGCGGTCTACGAGCAGGTCGCCGCCGAGGCCCACCGCGCCATCGCCGGCGCGGTGCCGGACAGCCGCCGCGCCCCGGCCCAGCGGGCCGAGGCCGCGGTCACCGCGTTCGTCGAGCTGATGCTGGACGATCCACGCAAGGGCCGGGTCCTGCTGCTGGCGCCGATCACCGACCCGGCCCTGTCCGCACGCGGAATGGCGCTGCTGCCGGCCTTCGCCGGGCTGATCCGCGAGCAGCTGCCCGCGCGCATGGACGCGCTGGAGAAGCAGCTGACCGCGATCGGCCTCGTCGGCGCGCTGACCCACCTGTTCACCGCCTACCTGTCCGGCACCCCCGAGATGCCCCGGGAACGCCTGGTCGAGCACTGCGTGCGCCTGCTCGTGCGGTCGTCCTAAGCGGACTCGCGCTCCGCCACCAGTTGCAGCGCGATGTCGATGATCATGTCCTCCTGACCGCCGACGTAGCGCTTCTCCCCCACGCGGTAGAGGATTTCGTGCGCGGGCACCTGGTAGCGCTCCGCGGCGCGCTCGGCGTGCAGCAGGAAGCTGGAGTACACCCCGGCGAAGCCCTGCACGATCGACGACCGGTCCATCACCGGCAGCCGCGTGATGAACGGCTTCACCACGTTCTCCGCGGCGTCCATCAGCACGTCCTTGTCCACACCGGTCTCGACGCCGAGCCGCTCGAACACCGCGGCCAGCACCTCGGTCGGCGAGTTGCCCGCGCCCGCGCCGAGCGCCACGAGCGAACCGTCGATCTGCTTCGCGCCGGCCCGGTGGGCGAGCACCGAGTTCGCGACGCCGAAGCTGAGGTTCTGGTGGCCGTGGTAGCCCACCTGCGCCGCGTCGCCGAACTCCGCGACCAGCGCGGCCACCCGGTCGGCGGCCTCCTCCAGGATCAGCGCCCCGGCGGAGTCCACGACGTACACGCACTGGCAGCCGGCGTCGACCATGATCCGGCCCTGCTTCGCCAGCGCTTCCGGCGTGGCCATGTGCGACAGCATCAGGAACCCGACGGTCTCCAGCCCGAGCCTGCGCGCCTCGGTGAAGTGCTGGATGGACACGTCCGCTTCGGTGCAGTGCGTGGCGATCCGCACCGCGCCCGCGCCGAGGTCGGCGGCGGCCTCCAGGTCGGCGACCGTGCCGAGGCCGGGCAGCAGCAGCACCGCGATCTTGGCCTGCTTGGCCTCCTCGACGGCCGCGGCGATCAGCTTCCGCTCGTCCACCAGCGAGAAGCCGTAGTTGAAGGTCGAGCCGCCGAGCCCGTCGCCGTGGGTCACCTCGATCAGCGAGATCCCCGCCGCGTCGAGCGCCCGCACGGTGTCCCGCACGTTCTCCTCGGTGAACTGGTGCGCCATGGCGTGGCTGCCGTCGCGCAGGCTCGTGTCGACGAGCCGCACCTCCCGCTCGGTCATGCCGGCACCTCCTGAGTCCGGTTCGCGGCCAACAGCTCGCCGACACGGGCGGCCGCGGCGGTCATGATGTCCAGGTTCCCGGCGTAGGGCGGCAGGTAGTCGCCGTTGCCGGCGACCTCCAGGAACACCGCCACCCTGGCGCGGCCCTGCCAGCCCGGGCGCGGGTCGTCGAACTGCGGCGCCGCCTTGAGCGTGTAGCCGGGCACGTACTCCTGCACGTCGGCGACCATCCGCTCGACGGAGGCGGTGATCGCGTCGCGGTCGGCGTCCGGCGAGATCGCGCAGAACACCGTGTCGCGCATGATGAGCGGCGGTTCGACCGGGTTGATGATGATGATCGCCTTGCCCTTCGCGGCGCCGCCGACGATCTCCAGCCCGCGCGCGGTGGTCTGGGTGAACTCGTCGATGTTGGCGCGCGTGCCCGGACCCGCCGACCGCGACGACACCGACGCGACGATCTCGGCGTAGGGCACCTCGGTCACGCGGGCGACGGCGTGCACGATCGGGATCGTGGCCTGGCCGCCGCAGGTGATCATGTTGAAGTTCGCGGCGCCCAGCTGGTCCGGCAGGTCCACCGCGGGGCAGGTGAACGGCCCGACGGCGGCCGGGGTCAGGTCGACGGCCTGGATGCCGGCCTCGGCGTAGCGCGGCGCGTTGGCCAGGTGGGCCTTGGCGGACGTGGCCTCGAAGACGATGTCCGGCAGCTCGTCGCGGGACAGCAGCCAGTCCACTCCTTCGGCCGAGGTCTCCACGCCCAGCGCGGCCGCGCGCTTCAGGCCGTCCGATGCCGGGTCCACCCCGACCATGTACGCGACCTCGATGTGCTCGCTGCGCCGCAGCTTGACGAGCAGATCGGTGCCGATGTTGCCGGGTCCGACGATCGCGGCCCGTGCCTTCCGGGTGCTCATGCGCCCTCCTTCCGGGGTCGGCTCCACGGTGCGCCCCGGAGTGCGGCACACTCAACGCATGTGTGCCGCTGAGCGGGACGACGGGATGACCGCCGCCCGGATCGCCGCGCTGCTCGGCGCGTTCCGGCCGGGCGATCAGGCGCTGGGCGCGTCCGAACTCGCGCGCCGCACCGGCCTGCCGAAGTCGTCGGTGCACCGGCTGACCGGGCACCTGGTCACGCACGGACTGCTGGAACGGGACGGCACCGCGGTGCGGCTCGGGCTGCGGCTGTTCGAGATCGGGCAGCTCGCCGGCCGCGAACGCGGGCTCGTCGACGCCGCCCGCCCCTACCTGGCCGATCTGCGCGAAGCCACCCGCAACACGGTGCACCTCGCGGTGCTGGAAGGCACCGAGGTGGTGTACCTCGACATCGTGCGCGGCCCGGACGCGCCCGCCCTGCCCTCGCGCATCGGCGGCCGGTTTCCCGCGCACGCCACCGCGGTGGGCAAGGCGATCCTGGCGCACTCCCCCGCGTCCGTGCTGGACACCGTGCTGGCGGCCGGCCTGACGAGGGTCGGCCCGCGCACGATCACCGCGCCCGGGCTGCTGCGGCGGCAGCTGACCCGGATCCGCGACGAGGGGGTCGCCTACGAGCGGGAGGAATCCGGGGTGGGCGTAACCTGTGCAGCCAGTCCAGTGCTCGGCGCGACCGGCCGGGCACGGGCCGCGATTTCGATCTCGGGCTGGAGCAACCGGGTCCGGGTCGAGCGCGTCTCTCCAGCGGTGCGCACGGCGGCTCTCGCTTTGTCGCGAGCCTTGCCGTAGGGTCTCGCGCACCAGCGGGGATGATCGACACGTACGGTCTCGTGGCGCTCGCCGGGCCACGGGGATGTTAGGGAGGATTGGCGTGACCACCGCGACCACCCAGGTAGACGACCTTCGGCTCGTGGCTGCACCGACCGCCGTCAGCTGCGCCGAGATGTTCGTCCGTTTCGCCCTCCTGGAGTGGAAACTGCGGCCACTGGCCGACGACGCGGCGACCGTCGTCCGGCACCTGGTGCGGTCCTCGGTGGAAGGGGCGGACCGGCGATCGCCCCGCTTCCTGACCGTCCGGTTGCGCCTGCACCGCGACGTCGTGGTCGTCGAACTCGACGACGACCGCCCCGGCGAACCCCCCGAGCTGCCCGGCTGGACCATCAACACCGTCGCCCTGCCCGGCGGGCACCGCACGGCCTGGTGCGAGCTGCCGTTGCCGGCCGGGCTGACCGGGGCCCTCCCGACGCGCTCCCCGCACCGCATGCCCAGCCCGGCGACCGAGTACCCGGCCGAGGAGCCGTTGCCGGAGCCGGAGTTCCTGGACTCGCAGATCCTGCAGCGCGTGCTGCACGGGCTCAACGGCTCCGCGCGATAGCGCTTTCCGCTGCCCGGCGCCCGGCTCAGGCCAGGCCGCGCACCGCCTGAGCCGGCGGGCGCTCCCCCGCGATCGTCGCCACCATCTCCAGCACGCGGCGCGTCTGCTGGACCTCGTGCACCCGGAACACCTGCGCGCCGTCCCTGGCCGCGAGCGCGGTGGCGGCCAGGGTGCCGTCCAGCCGTTCCGAGACGCCGGCGCCGAGGGTCTCCCCCACGAAGTCCTTGTTGGACAGTGCCATGAGGACGGGCCAGCCGGTCGCGGTCAGCTCGCTCGCGTGCCGCAGCAGGGCGAGGCTGTGCCAGGTGTTCTTGCCGAAGTCGTGCGTCGGGTCGATCAGGACGCCGCCGCGGGGCACGCCGAGCGCGACGACCTCCTCGGCCCGGCGGGTGATCTCCTCGATCACCTGGCCGACGACGTCCTCGTAGCGGACGCGGAACGGGCGCGTGCGCGGCACCGCTCCCCCGGTGTGCGAGCACACGTACCCGGCGCCGAACTCGGCCGCGACCTCCGCCAGCCGTGGGTCGGCGCCCGCCCAGGTGTCGTTGAGCAGGTCCGCTCCGGCCTCGCAGGCCAGCCGTCCGACCTCGTGCCGCCAGGTGTCCACGCTGATCACCAGGTCCGGGTGCCGCCGCCGGATCTCCGCGACGAACGGCACCACCCGGCGGGTCTCTTCGTCGACCCCGACGTCGCTGCCGGGGCCCGCCTTGACCCCGCCGATGTCCACGATCTCCGCGCCCTCCGCGACGGCCCGGTCGACGGCCGCCAGCGCGTCCGGGTCCGCGAAGGACGCGCCCCGGTCGTAGAACGAGTCGGGCGTGCGGTTCACGATCGCCATCACGAGCGCGCGGTCGGCGACGACGCGCCGCCCGCGGAAGACCAAGTCGACTGCCACGACTTCATCATGCCTGCCGTGGCGGGGGCGCGATAACGCGCGTTATGCCCTAAGTTGCTTCCAGGAGAGCGAAGGGGGTGCGCGGCGGATGGCCACCCGACACGGCCACGGCGACAGCCACAGCAGGGAACGCTTCCTGCAGGCCGCGCTGACGGTTCTCCTCAAGCAGGGCGTGGCCGGGCTGACGGTGCGCAGCGTCGCCGAGGCGGCCGGCACGTCGACGATCGGGGTCTACACGCGCTTCGGCGGCCGCAACGGCGTCCTGGACGCCTTGTACGAGCGCACTTTCGAGATGCTGCACGAGGAGTTCCGGGCGGTGCCGCCGGTTTCCGGCGATCCGGCCGCGGGGATCCTCGCGCTGGCCCGCGCCTACCGCCGGTTCGCGCTGGACAGCCCGGCGCGGTACGCGTTCATGTTCGAGCAGTCGGTGCCCGGGTTCGACCCGGACCCGGACCTGCGGGCGTTCGCGCAGCGGAGCAGCTTCGACCTGCTGGTGGACCGCGTGGCGCCGGTGACGCCGCCCGGCCGCGACCCGAACGTCACCGGATACCTGATCTGGACCACGATGCACGGGCTGGTGAGCGTCGAGCTGACGCACCGCGCACGCAACCCGCCGCCGAAGTGGTTCATCGAGACCACCGACGACGCCTACGACGAGGTGTTCGGATCCGGCATCCGCGCGATGATCAACGGGCTGGACCTCGAACTCGCCTGAGGCGGCAGCCGAGCCGCCGACGGAACCCGTTGTCCAGCGCCACACCGGCAACGAGCGCCGGGTCGGCCCCGGGAACGACCGTGGCCCCCGGTCCAAGCAGGACCGGGGGCCACGGATCAGTCACTCAGCCGCGAGGGCTCACGCACCGCCGGAGAGCTTCTCGCGCAGAGCCGCGAGCTGCTCGTCGCTGGCGAGGGTGCCGCCGCTGCGCTGCTCCGAGCCGCCGCCGGTCGAGCTGTAGTTCTGCTCGCCGCCGCCGACCGGACCACCGGTGGCCTCCTCGGCCGCCGCCTGGGCGCTGGCCTCGGCCGCCTTGGCGATCTGCCGCATGTGGGCCTCGTAGCGGGCGTGCGCCTCGGCGTACTGGCGCTCCCACTCCTCACGCTGCTTGTCGTAGCCTTCCTGCCACTCCTGCGTGTCGGGGTCGAAGCCCTCGGGGTAGATGTAGTTGCCCTGGTCGTCGTACTCGGCGGCCATGCCGTACTGCGTCGGGTCGAACTCGGTGTCGGTGGTGAAGCCCTCGTTCGCCTGCTTCAGCGACAGCGAGATCCGGCGGCGCTCCAGGTCGATGTCGATGACCTTGACCATGACCTCGGTGCCGACCTGCACGACCTGCTCCGGGATCTCCACGTGGCGCTCGGCCAGCTCGGAGATGTGCACCAGGCCCTCGATGCCCTCCTCGACGCGGACGAACGCGCCGAACGGGACGAGCTTGGTGACCTTGCCCGGCACGATCTGGCCGATCGCGTGGGTGCGGGCGAACTGGCGCCACGGGTCTTCCTGGGTCGCCTTCAGCGACAGGGACACGCGCTCGCGGTCCATGTCGACGTCCAGCACCTCGACGGTGACCTCCTGGCCGACCTCGACGACCTCGGACGGGTGGTCGATGTGCTTCCAGGACAGCTCCGAGACGTGCACCAGACCGTCGACGCCGCCGAGGTCGACGAACGCGCCGAAGTTGACGATCGAGGACACGACGCCCTTGCGGACCTGGCCCTTGGCGAGCGCGTTGAGGAACTCGCTGCGGACCTCGGACTGGGTCTGCTCGAGGTAGGCCCGGCGGGACAGGACCACGTTGTTGCGGTTCTTGTCCAGCTCGATGATCTTCGCCTCTAGCTCGCGGCCGACGTAGGGCTGCAGGTCGCGCACGCGGCGCATCTCCACCAGGGAGGCGGGCAGGAAGCCCCGCAGGCCGATGTCGAGGATCAGGCCGCCCTTGACGACCTCGATGACGGTGCCCTTGACGGGCTCGTCCTTCTCCTTGAGCTCCTCGATCGTGCCCCAGGCGCGCTCGTACTGGGCGCGCTTCTTGGACAGGATCAGCCGGCCTTCCTTGTCCTCCTTCTGGAGAACGAGGGCCTCGACCTCGTCACCGACGCTGACGACCTCGCCGGGATCGACATCGTGCTTGATGGACAGCTCACGCGAGGGGATGACGCCCTCGGTCTTGTAACCGATGTCGAGCAGCACCTCGTCGCGGTCGACCTTGACGATGGTGCCCTCAACGATATCGCCGTCGTTGAAGTACTTGATCGTCTTGTCGATCGCGGCGAGGAAGTCTTCCTCCGACCCGATGTCGTTGACGGCGACCTGGGCGGCGCCGGACGTCGGGGCGGTGGTGGTGTCGGTGGTCATTAGGTGGGTTGCTCCGGTTGGTTTACGGCTCGAGTAGGTTTGCAGTTTGCGCGCGCGGTGAGCGTGCGACGGCAACCATGAGCAAACGTTCACAACGGAACGGCCGCGGAGCATCACCGCCGACGGTGCGCGACCCGGAACCCGGCTCAGCTCTGCCGAGTGGAAGGTAGCGCGAACCCACTGCGCTAGAGATATCGTACGCGGCCGCCCACGCGCGGCACAAACAGGGTCGCCCGCACGGACGCGGCGGGGCTGACCGGTGAGAATACCGGTGTGACGACGGCGGCAGACGACAACGGCGGCGACCTCGACCCGGACCGGCACGCCCGCGCCGAACACCGGCTCGGCACGGTCGGCGTGGCGCACCGGGAGGTGACCGCGGACGAGGCGACGGCGGCCAACCTGGCCTGGTGGGACGCCGACGCCGACGACTACCAGGCCACCCACGGCGGCTTCCTCGGCGACGCGGACTTCGTGTGGTGCCCGGAGGGCGTGCGCGAGGCCGACGCCCGGCTGCTCGGCGACGTGCGGGGCCGCCGCGTGGCCGAGATCGGGTGCGGCCAGGCGGCGTGCTCGCGCTGGCTGGCCACGGCGGGCGCGCACCCGGTCGGGCTCGACCTGTCGGCCGGGATGCTCCGGCACGCCCGCGCGGGCGCGGCGCGCACCGGGATCGAGGTCCCGCTGGTCCAGGCGACGGCCGAGCGGCTGCCGCTGGCGGACGGGAGCGTCGACGTGGCCTGCTCGGCGTTCGGCGCGCTGCCCTTCGTGGCCTCGATCGAGACCGTGTTCGCCGAGGTGCGCCGGGTGCTGCGGCCGGGCGGGCCGTGGGTGTTCGCGGTGACCCACCCGATCCGCTGGATCTTCCCGGACGACCCGGGGCCGGCCGGGCTGACCGCGAGCCAGCCGTACTTCGACCGCACCCCCTACGTGGAGGTCGACGGGGACGGGAAGGCGACCTACGTGGAGTACCACCGCACGGTGGGCGACTACGTGCGGGCGCTGGCGGCCACCGGGTTCGCGCTGGAGGACCTGATCGAGCCGGAGTGGCCGGCCGGGCACACCCGGGTGTGGGGCCAGTGGAGCCCGCTGCGGGGCAAGCTCTTCCCGGGCACGGCGATCTTCCGGGCGCGCGCGTGCCCGTGAGCGCGGCGCTGCTGTCCGCGCAGCGGGCCCGGTTCAGCGCGCTGGACCCGCTGCTGCCGCCCGCCGCGCCACCGCCGGAGGGCGAGGTGCTGACCGCGGCCACCGCGGACGGCACCCGCGTCACCGGGGTGGTCCAGGTCCAGCGGCACCAGCCTGGCGCGTTCGACCTGCTGTGGTCGGCCGCGCAGGTGTGGCAGCTGTTCCCGTGCGTCGGGGACACCGGGACCGTGGGCATGGACGCGCTGCTGCGCGCCTGGCGGCGCCGGATGGACCGGGAGTCGCCCGGCGCGGACTCGTCGTGCACGGTGACCTGGCCGAGCCGGGACGCCGAGGCGGTGCGCGCGTTCCTCGACCACGGCCTGGTGCCGCTGTCCGTGCTCGCCGTCCGCACCGGCCCGCCGGAGGAGCACCCGCCCCCGCCGGGCGTGACGATCCGCCGCGCGCGGCCGGAGGACCTCGAGGAGGTCGTGGCGCTGTCGATGGCCACGTTCCACTACTCCAGCCTGGTCGCCGGGCCGTGGCGGCCGGGCACCGCGGAGCTGATCACGCCGCGGCTGGAGCGCAACCTCGCCGCGGACGCGCCGGTCTGGCTCGCCGAACGGGACGGCGTCGCCGTCGCGCTGGCCGACTGCGGGTGGGTCGAGTCGGCGCCCGGGTCGTGGGCCGCCGAGTTGCTGCCCGCCGGGCAGTGGGGTTACGTCAACAACGTGGCGACCAGCGAGCACGTGCGCGGCGAAGGCATCGGCCGGGCGCTGCTGAGCCGGGTGCACCGCGAGTTCGCCGACCTCGGCGCCCGCGCGACCTACCTCTACTACAACCCGGCCAACCCGCTGTCCTCGGTGTTCTGGCCGCGTCAAGGGTACCGGCCGCTGTGGTCGTACTGGGAGGTCCGGCCCGCGTCCGCGCTGCGCTGACCCCCGAGTTGCGGGCTCCGGAGGACGGGCGTAACTTTTGAACTGACCAGTCAGTTCAAAAGAGGGGGATCCTGTGCGGGTGCACGCCGACCGGGTCACCGTCGAAGGTCCGCACGGCACGGTGCTGCCGCCGACCTCGCTCGCCGTCGGCGAGGGCGAACTCGTCTTCGCGCACGGCGAGCCGGGCGCCGGGGTGACCGCGTTCGGTCTCGCCCTGACCGGGCGGATGCGGCCGACGACCGGGCTCGTGACGCTCGACGGCAAGGCGGACGCCGCGAAGCTGCGCCGCGTCAGCGCCGTGGTGGACGCGCCAGAGATCACCGCGCCGGAGGACTCGCTGCCGGTGCGGATGGTCGTCGCCGAGGAGCTGTCGATCGGGAAGCTGCCCGCGGGCAAGGACGCCGTCGCGCGGTGGCTGTCCGAGCACGACCTCGCCGGGCGCGCGGACGTCCGGTTCGAGCACCTGTCCCCCGCCGAGCGCACCCGGCTGCTCACCGCGCTGGCCGCGGCGCGGCCCGGGGTGCGGCTGCTCGTGCTCGACACCCCCGACCGGCACACCAGCGACGTCTCCAGCTGGGCCGGCCTCGCCCGCGAACACGCCGAGCGCGGCTTCGCCGTCGTCGTGCTGACCGCCACCGCCCCGACCGGGGCGCTGCCCGCTCCCCCGGCGCTGCTCGGCCGCACCGGGCAGCCCGAACCCGAACTCGTGCAAGGAGATCCGCAGTGACCGGCCTCCGGCTCGCCGCCGGGGAACTGCGCCGCCTGACCTCCGGCAAGCTGCCCAAGCTCGCCGTGGCCGCGCTGGTGCTCGTCCCCCTGCTGTACGCGTCGTTCTACCTCTACGCCAACTTCGACCCCTACGGCCGCCTCGGCAAGCTGCCCGCGGCGATCGTCAACGAGGACGCGGGATCCGCCGACCGCAACGTCGGCGACGAGGTCACGTCCTCGGTGGTCGGCTCGGGCACGTTCCAGTGGCACGAGGTCTCCGCGGCCGAGGCCGACGCCGGGGTGCGCGACGACCGCTACGCGTTCACGATCACGATCCCGCGCGACTTCTCCGCCGCGCTGCTCTCCAGCGGCAACTTCACCCCGCAGCGCGCCACGATCCAGCTGACCACGAACGACGCGAACAACTACCTCTCGCACACCATCGCCAACCAGGTCGCCGAGCAGATCCGCGACACGATCGCGGAGAAGGTGGGCAGCGAGGCCGCGAACCGGTTCCTGATGGGCTTTTCGACCATCTACCAGCAGACCCAGCAGGCCGCGACCGGCGCCACCCAGCTCGCCGACGGCGCGAACCGGCTGCTCACCGGCCAGCAGCAGCTCGCCGACGGGGCACAGCAGCTGGCCACCGGCAGCGCCCAGCTGTCGTCCGGGCTGTCCACGCTCCGGTCGAGCACCGCGACCCTGCCGCAGAGCACCCGGCAGCTGGCCGACGGCGCCCAGCAGGTCGCCGACGGCAACAGCCAGGTCGCCGCGGCCGGGTCCACCGTCGCGAGCGGGTCCGCCCAGCTGGTGCGCAACCTCGACGACGTGAACAACCAGCTCACCGACCGGCTGCGCGCGGCCGGGCTGTCCGAGGCCGACATCGAGCGGGTGCAGGGCGTGCTCGGCGACCTGCGGGCCCCGGTCGACCAGGCCAACTCGAGGATCCAGCAGACGTCGGCCCAGCTGAACCAGCTCGCCGACGGGGCGCGGCAGGTCGCGGCCGGGGCCGCCACGCTGGCGAACTCGGCGCCCGCGCTGTCCGGCGGCATCGCGCAGGCCGCCGACGGCGCGAACACGCTCTCGGCCGGCGCGAACCAGCTCAACGACGGCGAGAAGACCGCGTTGTCCGGGACGCGGGAGCTGGCGACCGGCGCCGGCCAGCTGCGGGACGGCCTGAACAACGGGCTCCAGCAGATCCCCAACCCCAGCGACCCGACGCGGACCGCGACCGCGGACACGATCGCCGACCCGGTCGCGGTCAACTCCGTCGGCGTCGCCTCCGCGGGCACCTACGGCGCCGGGCTGGCCCCGTTCTTCCTCGCCCTGGCCACCTGGATCGGCGCATTCGTGTTGTTCCTGCTGATCCGGCCGCTGTCGTCGCGGGCTATCGCGGCGGGCACCGCGCCGCTGCGGGTCGCGCTCGGCGGGTGGCTGCCGTCGGCGCTGCTGGGCATCGCGCAGGTCGTCGTGTTGTTCGCCGCCGTCACCTGGTTCGTCGGCATCCACATCGCGCACCCGGTGGGCGCGCTGGCGTTCGCGATCCTGGCGTCGCTGACGTTCACCGCGATCGTGCACGCGCTCAACGCGTTCTTCGGCGCCGTCGGCAAGTTCCTCGGGCTGGTGCTGCTGGTGTTGCAGCTGGTCAGCGCGGGCGGCACGTTCCCGTGGCAGACCCTGCCGGACGCGCTGTACCCGCTGCACGTCGTGCTGCCGATGGGGTACGTGGTCGACGGGCTGCGGCACCTGCTCTACACCGGCGCGTCGCTGCGGAACCTGCTGGACATCGGGGTGCTGGTCGCCTACCTCGTGGGCGCGCTCGCGGTGTCGGCGCTGGCCGCGCGCAGGCAACGGGTGTGGACGGTGTCGAAGCTGCAGCCGGAGCTGTCGCTGTGAGCCCGCGCGGCGAAAGCACCAAGCAGAAGCTGTTCGAGGCGACGCTGCGGCTGGCCACCGAGAAGGGGCTGCCCGGGCTGACGGTGGACGAGATCGCGGCAGCGGCCGGGGTCGCGAAGGGCACCGTGTACTACAACTTCGGCAGCAAGGACGGGCTGATCGACGCGCTGCTGCGCTACGGCGTCGGACAGCTCGCCGAGCGGCTGCGGGCGCACGCGGCCGAGCCCGACCCGGTGGCCGCGCTGGAGTCCCTGGTGGACACCGGGCTGGAGTTCATCGCGGGGCACCGCGGGTTCTCGCAGATCCTGGTCAGCGAGCTGTGGCGGACGCCGGGCCAGTGGCAGGAGACGCTGTCGCTGCTGCGCGAGGACATCGTCTCCATCGTGAAGGAACAGCTGCAGCGGGTCGCCGACGCCGGGCGCCTGCCGCCGGGGATCGAGGTGCCGACCGCGGCGGCCGGGCTGTTCGGCACGCTGCTGGTCGTCGCCCTGGACTGGCAGGTGTTCCAGCCGCAGCGCTCGCGAGCCGAGGTGCGCGAGGGCATCATGCTCCTCGTCCGGGGCGTGGCCCGCCAGGATTAGTTCCCGCCGGTTGTCGATTCCGGGGCCGCTCGTTCGCCGTAGGGGCGCGGGCGTCACCGGGACGCCCGGTGAGGAAGGGATCGGCATGCGGAAACTGGTGGTCACGGCGTTCGTGACGGCCGACGGCGTGATGCAGGCGCCGGGCGGCCCGGACGAGGACCGCGACGGCGGCTTCGCCCACGGCGGCTGGGCGGTGCCGTTCATCGGCGAGCGGGTGCTGGAGCTGATGCTCGAATTCACCCGCGGAGCCGGCGCGCTCCTGCTCGGCCGGAAGACCTACGAGGAGTTCGCCGCGACGTGGCCGCTGGCCGACGATCCGTTCGGCGACCTGATGAACGGGCTGCCGAAGTTCGTCGCCTCGCGGACGCTGACCGAGGTGGGCTGGCGCAACTGCACGCTGCTGCGCGGGGACGCCGCCGGGGCGGTGGCCGAGCTCAAGCGCGGCGACGGCGGGGACATCCAGGTCCACGGCAGCAGCGACCTGGTGCAGATGCTGCTCGCGCACGACCTGGTCGACGAGTTCCAGCTGCTGGTGTTCCCGGTGGTGATCGGGTCGGGCAAGCGGCTGTTCGGCTCCGGCGCCGGGCCGGGCGCGCTGGAGCTGACCCGCACCGAGCGGTTGCCGCGCGGCGGGCTGCTGCACCGCTACCGGCGCGCGGGCGGGCTCGAATGTGGTGCGATGGGGCCGGAAACGGGCAACTGGTGAGCGGGGACGTGACGATGCCGCAGTACGCGATCCTGATCTACGAAAAGGAACTCCCCGGCGGCGTGGCCGACATCCCGCCGGAGGTCATGGAGGCCAACCTGGCCGTCGGGCCGAAGATCGAGGCCATGGGCGCCCGGGTGGTGCACGAGCAGGGGCTGCAGCCGGTGGCGCAGGCCCGCACGATCCACAAGGGCGGCGCGGTGACCGACGGCCCGTTCCTGGAGAGCAAGGAGGTCATCGCCGGGTTCTTCGTGGTCGAGGCGGCCGACCTCGATCAGGCGGTGGCCATCGGGAAGCTGCTGCCGATCATGGACGGGGCGGTCGAGGTGCGGCCGTTGATGGAGGTGTGACCGGGGTCCGGGACGCCGTCGCCGACGCGCACCGCCGCGAGTGGGCCCGGGTGCTCGCCGCGACGGTGCGCCTCACGCGTGATCTCGACCTGGCGGAGGAGTGCGTCCAGGACGCCTACGCCGCCGCGCTCGACTCGTGGGCCCGCGACGGCGTCCCGGACCGCCCGGCCGCGTGGCTGACGACCGCGGCGCGGCACAACGCGCTGGACGCCCTGCGGCGCGCGGCGACGCTGCGCGCGAAGCTGCCGTTGCTGGTCGAGCCCGCGCCGGACGGCCCGGTGGCCGACGACCCGCTGCGGCTGGTGTTCCTGTGCTGCCACCCCGCGTTGTCGGCCGAGGCGCAGGTGGCCCTGACCTTGCGGCTGGTGTGCGGCGTGCCGACGCCGGACGTCGCGGCGGCGTTCCTGGTGCCGCCGGCGACGATGGCGGCCCGGATCACGCGGGCGAAGAAGAAGATCGCGGCGGCGCGGATCCCGTTCCGGATGCCCGCGCCGGCCGAGCTGCCGGAGCGGCTGGACGCGGTGCTGACGACGATCCACCTGCTGTTCACGACCGGGCACACGGCGCCGTCGGGCGAGTCGCTGATGCGGGTGGCGTGCGCCGAGCGGGCGCTGGAACTGGCGCGGCTGCTGCGGGAGCTGGTGCCGGACTCGCGGGAGGTGCGGGGGTTGCTGGCGTTGCTGTTGGCAGGGCACGCGCGCCGGGCGACGCGCACGGACGGGACGGGGCGGCTCCTGCTGCTGTCCGAACAGGACCGTTCCCGCTGGGATCGCGACGCGCTCGCGGAGGCGCACGAGCTGGTGGTGACATCCCTGCGCGGCGGCCCGCCAGGCCGTTTCGCCCTGCAGGCGGCGATCGCGATGCTGCACGCGAGCGCACCGTCGTACGAGGCGACGGACTGGCCGCAGATCCTGGTGCTGTACGACGAACTGGCGAAGGTGTGGCCGTCCCCGGTGGTGGCGCTGAACCGGGCGGTGGCGGTGGCGATGGTCGACGGCCCGGCGCAGGCGCTGGCCGAGGTGACGGCGCTGGAAGGCGACCGCCGGTTGTCCGGGTACCACTACCTGCCCGCGATCAAGGCGGATCTGCTGCGGCGCCTGGGCCGGCCGGTCGAGGCGGCCGCCGCCTACGAGCACGCTCTGCGCCTGACGGAGAACGAGGCCGAGCGCGCGTTCCTGGCGGACCGCCTCGCCGAGATGCGGGAAATCGGCGCCCCGGGTTGATGGGCTGGCCCCGCCCGGCCGCTCGCCTGGGCCGCTTCCCTGGGCCCGCGCCCGCCCACCAACGAGGCGCATCCCCCACCCGACATCGGGGCGAGCCTCCGCCAATTCCAGCGGCACGCGATCCCGGCTGCCAAGCGGGGGCCGAGCGCGCCACCCAGGGCACCGGCGGCCGCACCTGCTCGCCATCGAGGCGGTTCCCCCGCCCGGCACCATCCGCGAATTCCGGCAGCACGCGGTCCCAGTCCGAGCCGCATGTGCCCACCAACGTCCGATCCCCGCCCGCGGCCGCGACCGGCAGCGCGCGGGCTCAGCGCACCATCGGCCGCAGCTGGCCGATCTGGTGTGTCGAAGTCGCGTGGCCGGCCAGGGCCCGGCGCACCGCTTCGAGCACTCCCTCGGCGATCTCGGCCTGGGCCAGGGACCGGTGGGCGTCGTAGGCGGAGACCGTGCCCAGCTGCACCACCTGGGTCGGGTGCAGGGGCAGCAGCGGGTCGGGCGGTTCGACCGCCCCGGTGCCGCTGAGGCCGCCCCGCACCTCCACCACCGGCGCGCCGTCGGCGAGCAGGGACTCCACCGCGCCCATCACCGACCGCCGGTACTGCTCGTGGATCCACGCCACCAGCAGGTCCGCCTGCCCGCGCAGCGCCAGCTCCGCCTTCGCGGCGAGCTCCCGCGGCCGGTCCCAGTGCGCCTCGACCCAGATCGCCTTCCCGCCGCCCCACGGGCGGATCGTGCCGTCGCGGAAGGGCCGGTGTCCCGGCGGCCGCATCGACCGCCGCGCCGCCTCCCCCGGCCGCACCTCGCAGTCGAGCGGGTGGTACCGCCGGGACGGCAGCACCACGTGCCAGCCCTCCCTGGTCAGGACTTCGGCGAGCCCGGCCAGCATCCCCGTACCCGCCAGGATCAGCGCTTTCCGGCCAGCCATGACCCCACGCTACCTGCTGCTCGCGGCACGGGCAGCCTCTCGACGTGGCCTTCTCCCCGCCGCAACACGCCGGAAACCTTTCCACGTCCCACCGCCCGATCCGGCCGGGAACCGGCGAAGATCAGCCCCAGTCCTTGCCCGGATCGAACGCGTGCGGCTGGGTGAGGCTGAACCAGTTGCCCGAGTCGTCGCGGAACACGGCCTCGATCCCGTACGGCCGCTCGGCCGGCTCCTGCAGGAACGTCACCCCGCGCGCGGCCAGCTCGGCGTGCGTCCCGCGGCAGTCGGCGGTCTTCCACACGCCCCCGCCGAACGCGCCCTTGGCCACCAGTTCCCGGATCTGCTTCTCGGTCTCCGCGTCGTGCTGCGGCGGCCCCGGCTTCATCAGGATGAAGTCGAGGTCCGGCTGGTCGGGCGGCCCGACCGTGAGCCAGCGGAAATCGCCGATCTGCAGGTCCCGCCGCACCTCGAAGCCGAGCTTCTCGGTGTAGAACGCCTTCGCCGAATCCTGGTCCAGCACGTACACGCTGGAGTGGGACAGCCCCTTGATCATCGCGAACCTCCTGTGGTCGATGGGAAGAACGCTACTGACCCGGGGCGTCCCCCGGCTTCTCCGAATGTGCTGTTCCCGCCGCGGGCCGGGTCCACATCATCAGGTAGCACCCTGGCACCGGCGGCGGCCCGTCCGCGCGCACCCGCGCCCGGTACTCGCTCGGCGAGGAACCGGTGATCTCGGCGAACCGGCGGCTGAACGTGCCGAGGCTGGTGAACCCGACGGCCAGGCACACCTCGGTGACCGTCAGGTTCACCGACCGCAGCAGGTCCTGCGCCCGCTCGATGCGCCGCCGCGTCAGGTAGGCCTTCGGGCTCTCCCCGTAGGCGGCGGCGAACGAGCGCATGAAGTGGTAGCGCGAACAGCAGGCGACGGCGGCGAGCGCGTCCACGTCGAGGGGCTCGGCGTAGTGCGCGTCCATCCAGTCCTTGGCGCGGCGCACCTGCGCCACCACCGCCACCCGGTCCGTCATGCCGTCAGTGCGCCGCCTCGTTCCAGGACCGGCCGAACCCGACCGACACCTCCAGCGGCACGGCCAGCTCGTACGCCGCGCCCATCTCGCGGCGCACCAGCTCCTCGACCCGGTCGCGCTCGCCCTCGCTGACCTCGACGATCAGTTCGTCGTGCACCTGCAGCAGCACCCGCGACCGCAGGCCGGTCTCGGCGATCGCGCGGTGCACGCCGATCATCGCGACTTTGATGATGTCGGCCGCGCTGCCCTGGATCGGCGCGTTGAGCGCCATCCGCTCGGCCATCTCGCGCCGCTGCCGGTTGTCGCTGTTGAGGTCGGGCAGGTAGCGGCGGCGGCCGAAGATCGTCTCGGTGTAGCCGACCTTGCCCGCCTCGACCACGACGCTGTGCAGGTAGTCGCGCACCCCGCCGAACCGGGCGAAGTACTCGTCCATCAGCCCGCGGGCCTCCTCGGTGGAGATCCGCAGCTGCTGCGACAGGCCGTAGGCCGACAGCCCGTAGGCCAGGCCGTAGTTCATCGCCTTGATCTTCGCCCGCTGCGGCCCGGTGACCTCGGCCGGGTCGACGCCGAACACGCGCGCCGCGGTGGCCGCGTGGAAGTCGAACCCGGACTGGAACGCCTCGATCAGCGCCGCGTCCTCGGACAGGTGCGCCATGATCCGCATCTCGATCTGGCTGTAGTCCGCGGTGAGCAGCTCCGCGTACCCGTCGCCGACGACGAACGCGTCGCGGATGCGGCGGCCCTCCTCGGTGCGGATCGGGATGTTCTGCAGGTTCGGGTCCACAGAGGACAGACGACCGGTGGCCGCGATCGTCTGGTGCAGCGTGGTGTGGATCCGGCCGTCGTCGGCGACCGACTTGAGCAGGCCCTCGACCGTGCTCTTGAGCCGGGTGGCGTCCCGGTGCTCCAGCAGGTGCTGCAGGAACGGGTGCTCGGTCTTCTCGTACAGCGTCTGCAGCGCCTCGGCGTCGGTGGTGTAGCCGGTCTTGGTGCGCTTGGTCTTCGGCATGCCCAGCTCGTCGAACAGCACGACCTGCAGCTGCTTGGGCGAGCCCAGGTTGACCTGCTTGCCGATCACGCCGTACGCGGCCTCGGCGGCCTGCTTCACGCGGGCGCCGTAGTGCGCCTCCAGCGCGGTCAGCTGCTCGATGTCGACGGCCACGCCCGCGGCCTCGACCTCGGCGATGACCTGCAGCAACGGCAGCTCGATGTCGCCGAGCAGCCTGGTGCCGCTGATCTTCTCCAGCTCGGCGGAGAGGGCGCCGGCCAGCTCGGCGACCGCGCTGGCGCGGACCAGCTCGCCCTGCACCAGCTTCTGGTCGCCGTCGTCGCCGTCGAGCAGGGACAGCTGGCCGTCGCCGGAGTCGCTGTCGTTGCGCAGCTCGCGCTGCAGGTACCGCAGCACCAGGTCGTCCAGCTCGAACGACCGCTGCCCCGGCCGGACCAGGTACGCGGCCAGCTCGGTGTCCATCGCCAGGCCCGCGAGCTTCCAGCCGCGCGCCCGCAGCGCGTGCAGCGGCACCTTCAGCGCATGCCCGGCCTTGGCGATCGCCGGGTCGGCCAGCCACGCGGCCAGCGCCTGCTCGTCGGCCTCGTCCAGGGCGGTCACGTCGACGTAACCGGCCTCGCCGCCCGGCGCGGCCAGGCTGATCGACTGGATGTCCGACCGCACCGACGAACCGGTGGTGCGGAAGGACAGGCCCACGGTCTGGCCGGCCTTGGTGTGCTTCGACAGCCACGCCGCGAGACCGCCGGCGGGCACCGCGGCGCCCTCCACCTCGAACCCGGACTCGGCCTCCGGCTCCGCGCTGGACAGCGTCTGGAACAGCCGGTCGCGCAGCACCCGGAACTCGAGCTCGTCGAACAGCCGGTGGACCGCGTCCCGGTCCCACGGCTTGAGCGCGAGGTCGCCGGGCGTGGCGTCCAGCGGCACGTCCCGCACCAGCTCGGTGAGCTGGCGGTTGAGCGTCACCGAGCTCAAGTGGGCGCGCAGCGCGTCGCCGACCTTGCCCTTGACCTCGTCGACCCGGTCGATCAGCGCGTCCAGCGACCCGAACTGCTGGATCCACTTGGTCGCGGTCTTCTCCCCCACCCCGGGGATGCCCGGCAGGTTGTCCGACGGGTCGCCGCGCAGCGCCGCGAAGTCCGGGTACTGCGACGGCGTGAGCCCGTACTTCTCCGCCACCCCGGCCGGGTCGTAGCGGACCAGGTCGGACACGCCCTTGCGCGGGTACAGGACCGTCGTCGAGTCGTCCACCAGCTGCAGCGCGTCGCGGTCGCCGGTGCAGATCAGCACCTGGTAGCCCTCGGCCGTGGCCTGCGTGGTCAGCGTGGCGATGATGTCGTCGGCCTCGTAGTTGTCCTTGGTCAGCACCGGGATGCCGAGCACCCCGAGCACGTCCTTGACCAGGTCTACCTGCCCCTTGAACTCGTCCGGCGTCGACGTCCGGGTGGCCTTGTAGTCGGCGAAGGTCGCCGAGCGGAACGTCTGCCGCGACACGTCGAACGCCACCGCGAGGTGCGTCGGCTGCTCGTCGCGCAGCAGGTTGATGAGCATCGAGGTGAACCCGAACACCGCGTTGGTGACCTGGCCGGTGGAGGTCTTGAACCGGTCGGCAGGCACGGCGAAGAAGGCGCGGTAGGCCATCGAGTGGCCGTCGATCAGCAACAGCCGCGGCCGTCCTTCCGCGGGCGCCGTCGCTGTGGTGTTGGCTACTGGCTGGTTCTGGCTGGGGCTCACGGGTGCGAGTCTAGGGTGGGGCACCGACAGAACCGCGCGAGCGGTCGTCCTGCCTTGCCGTCGTCTCACCGAGGAGTCACCCGCGTTGTCCGAGAACCTCTCCGAAGCCATCCGCGAGCAGCTCGCGGGCATCGATCCGCGCGTCGCGGAGCAGCAGCTCAACGACAAGCTCGGCATCGAGTTCGTCGAGCTCACGGCGGAGCGGGTGGTCGGCACGATGCCGGTCGAGGGCAACCTGCAGCCCTACGGCCTGCTGCACGGCGGCGCGAACGCCGTGCTCGCGGAGGCGCTGGGCTCGACCGTGGCGGCGCTCAACGCGGGCGCGGACAAGGCCACGCTCGGGTTCGAGCTGTCCTGCACCCACCACCGCGCCGCGCGGGAAGGCCTGGTCACCGGCGTGGCGACGCCGCTGCACGTCGGCCGCGGCACCATCACCGCCGAGATCGTGCTGACCGACGACCAGGGCCGCCGCACCTGCACCGCGCGCCTGTCCTGCCTGGTGCGCGACGCCGCCCCCGGCAGCCGCTGATCCACCACGAAGAAGGGCCCCGGCGCACGAGCGCCGGGGCCCTTCTCGTTCCAGGTCCACCCGATCAGGCGACGCCCAGGTAGGCCTCCTTGATCGCGGAGTCCGCCAGCAGCTCGGTGCCGGTGCCGGTCTTGGTGATCCGGCCGGTCTCCAGCACGTACGCGCGGTGGGCGCGGGACAGCGCCTGCTGCGCGTTCTGCTCCACCAGCAGCACCGTGGTGCCCTGCTTGTTGATCTCCGTGACGATCCGGAAGATCTGCTGGATGAACTGCGGCGCGAGCCCCATCGAGGGCTCGTCGAGCAGCAGCAGACGCGGCTTGGCCATCAGCGCCCGGCCCATGGCCAGCATCTGCTGCTCACCGCCGGACAGCGTGCCGCCGGCCTGGTTGCGCCGCTCCGCAAGGCGCGGGAACAGGTCGAACACGCGGTCCAGGTCGGGCTGCAGGTTCTTCCGGTCCTTGCGCGCGTAGGCGCCCATGTCCAGGTTCTCCGCGACCGTCATCCCCGGGAACACCCCGCGCCCCTCGGGCACCTGCGAGATGCCGCGGACGACCCGCAGGTCGGCGCGCAGCTTCGTGATGTCCTCGCCGGCGAAGGTGATCCGGCCCGCCGACAGCGGGCGGATGCCGGAGATGGCGCGCATCGTGGTGCTCTTGCCCGCGCCGTTCGCGCCGATGAGGGCGACGACCTCGCCCTCGTCGACCCGCAGCGTCAGCTCCGAGACCGCCTGGATCCGTCCGTAGTGGACGGAGACCCCGTCAAGCTCAAGCAGCGTCATCGTCAGGCACTCCCAGGTAGGCGGCGATCACAGCGGGGTTCTCCCTGATCTCGGCCGGCAGTCCTTCGGCGATCTTCTTGCCGAACTCCAGAACGACGATCCGGTCGGTCACGCCCATGACGAGCTTCATGTCGTGCTCGATGAGCAGGACGGTGTAGCCGTCGTCGCGGATCTTCCGGATCAGCCCCATGAGCTCTTCCTTCTCCGCCGGGTTGAACCCGGCGGCAGGCTCGTCGAGGCACAGCAGCTTCGGCTCGGTGGCCATCGCCCGCGCGATCTCCAGGCGGCGCTGGTAGCCGTACGGGAGGTTCTTGGCCTTGTCCGCGGCCCGGTCGGCGATGCCGACGAACTCCAGCAGCGCCATGGCCCGCTCGACCGCGGTCTTCTCCTCCTGGTGGTGCCGCGGGAGCCGCAGCAGCGCGCCGAGGACGCTGGTCTTGTGGCGGGCGTCGGTGCCGACCACGACGTTCTCCAGCGCGGTCATCTCGCCGAAGAGCCGGATGTTCTGGAAGGTGCGGGCGATGCCGCGCTGCGTGATCTGGTGGCGGGTGGCCTTGCCCAGCGGCTTGTCCTCCAGCAGCACCTGCCCCGACGTGGGCCGGTAGACCCCGGTCATCGCGTTGAAGCAGGTGGTCTTGCCGGCGCCGTTGGGCCCGATCAGGCCCAGGATCTCGCCGCGGCGGATGCCGAACGACACCGAGTCCAGCGCGGTCAGGCCGCCGAACTTCAGCGTCACGTCCCGCATCTCCAGCAGGGTCTCGCCGACCTCGACCTTGATGTCGCGGTCGACGGCGACCGCTTCGGCGACCTCGGCCTCGTGCTCGGCGAGCTCCTCCGGGGTCATCCGGGCGACCTCGGCGACCAGGCCGCCCTCGACCGGGGTCTCCTCGCTGGGGTGGCTCATCGGGGACCTCCCGTCGTGTCGGCGGCCAGCGCGCTCTCCCCGCTGATCTGCTCACCGCGGCCGAGCAGCCGCTGGTAGGCCTGCCGTCCCCGGGCCAGCAGGCGCTGGCGGGCGCCGAGCAGGCCCTGCGGGCGGAAGATCATCAGGATGATCAGCGCGATGCCGAAGATGAGGTAGTTGTACTCGGCCAGCTGCACGAACCGCAGCGGCAGGTACGCCACCACGGCCGCGCCCAGCAGCACGCCCACCTTGTTGCCCGCGCCGCCGAGCACCACCGCGGCCAGGAACAGCATCGAGGTGATGACGTCGAACGACTGGTTGTTCACGAACCCGAGCTTGCCCGCGTAGAGCGCGCCGGACAGGCCGCCGATCGCGGCGCCGATGACGAACGCCCAGATCTTGAACTTGAACACCGGGACGCCCATGATCTCGGCGACGTCCTCGTCCTCGCGGATCGACACCCAGGCGCGGCCGACCCGGCTGCGTTCCAGGTTCCCGACCAGCAGCAGGATCGCGATGATGATCGTGATCGTCAGCCAGTACCAGGCGGTGGCGTTGGCGAAGAACGGCGTGCCGTTCGCGTCGGTGCCGACCCGCTCGAAACCGGACTGGCCGCGCAGCGGGTCGACGTTGTCCGCGACCAGGCGGATGATCTCGCCGAACCCGAGCGTGACGATCGCCAGGTAGTCACCGCGCAACCGCAGGGTCGGCGCGCCGAGGATGATGCCGAAGATCATCGTGACGGCCATCGCCAGCGGCAGCGTCCACAGGTAGGGCAGCTTCGCCAGGCTGGAGTTCGGGCTGGTGAACAGCGCCGCGACGTAGGCGCCGACGGCGAAGAAGCCGACGTAGCCCAGGTCCAGCAGGCCTGCCTGGCCGACCACCACGTTGAGCCCGATCGCGACCAGCGCGTAGCGGGCCACGTCGAACATCGCGGTCGGGAAGTCGGTGCCGGTCGTCGCGATCAGCGGCGGGTTGAGCACCGGCAGGAAGTAGATCAGCACCACGACCGGGATGAGGATCGCCCACTGGGCCGGCCGGGACAGGTTGTTCCACTGCTCGCGGATGGAGCGGCGCTTCGGCGGCGCGCTCACGGTCTGGGTCGTCATACGCGTGCCTTCCCGAGGGACTCGCCGAGGATGCCGGTCGGACGGAACATCAGGACGACGATCAGCACGACGAACGCCACGATGTCCTTCCACTCGCCGCCGAACAGCGACTGGCCGTAGTTCTCCACGAGGCCGAGCAGGAGCCCGCCGAGCAGCGCGCCCCGCAGGTTGCCGATGCCGCCGAGCACCGCGGCGGTGAACGCCTTGATGCCGAGCAGGAAGCCGCCGTTGTAGATGGCGCCCTGCGGGATCCGCATCATGTAGAACAGCGCGGCGGCGCCGGCGAGCAGCCCGCCGACGAGGAACGTGATGACGATGACCCGTTCCTTGTTGACGCCCATCAGCGTGGCGGTGTCCGGGTCCTGGGCGACCGCGCGGATGCCGCGGCCCAGGCGGGTCCGGTTGACGAAGTAGTCGGCCACGAACCACAGCACGACCGCCGCCACCACGAGGATGACGTGGATGTTGGTGACCGTGGCGCCGAAGATCCGGAACAGCGGTTCCGGCTGCAGCAGCCGGATCTGGGGCTGCTGGTTGAGGCCGAAGATCAGGCGCAGGGTCTGCTGGATGGCGAACGAGGCGCCGATCGCGGTGATCAGGAAGACCAGGCGCGGCGCGTTGCGCTTTCTCAGCGGCCGGTAGGCCACGCGTTCCAGCAGCACCGCGGTGCCGCCGGAGACGGCCATCGCGGCCAGGCAGGCGAGGCCGAGGAAGAGGATCAGCTCGACGATCGACAGGTCGGGCGTGGCGCCGGAGCGGAAACCGAGGCCGTAGAACGTCAGCCAGGTCGCGAACGCGCCGACGACGAAGACCTCGGAGTGCGCGAAGTTGATGAGCTTGAGAACGCCGTAGACGAGGGTGTAGCCCAGCGCCACCAGGGCGTAGATGCCGCCCTGCGCCAGGCCGTCCACGGTGTTGTTCCAGAACTGCTCCGCGAGGCCGGCCACGTCGAAGGAGATCCACGGCTCGGACTGCGCGAGGAATGTGGTCATCGCGGGGTACAAGGGTTCACTCTATTCCCGGGTATGGATCGGGCATGCACGCGACGGTCGGCCGCGTGCATGCCCGATAGGTCAGGTCGTTAGCTGATCTGGCCGTTGTTGACGATCTTTCCGTTCTCGACGCGGTAGCTCCACACCGGGGTGTCCGAGAGCTCGCCCTTGTCGTTCCACTTGAACTTCTTCGTCAGGCCCTGACCGTCGTAGTTCTTGACGAAGTTCAGCATCGCGGCGCGGTCCTTGATGCCGCTGTCGATGCCCTTGAGCAGGATGGTCGTGACGTCGTAACCCTCGGGCGAGTAGGTGCCCGGGTCGGCGCCCTCGACCGCCTTGAACGCGGCGGTGAAGTCGCGGAAGTTGTCCTCCGGGACGCACGGGCAGGTGAAGTAGGCGTTGGTCGCGCCGCCGCCGGCACCCTTGAGGAACTCGTTGTCCTTCACGCCGTCCGGGCCGACGAACTTGGCGGTGACGGCCTTGTCGTTCAGCTGCTGCGCGAACGGGCCGGCCTCGGGGTAGTAACCCGCGTAGAAGACGGCGTCCGGGTTCTCGGTGGCGATCTTGTTGACCACCGCGGAGAAGTCGGTCTGACCGGTCTTCACCTTGTCGGTGCAGGAGGCCTTCGAGCCGAGCGCCTGCTTGACGGCGTTGGCCAGGCCGATGCCGTACTCGGAGTCGTCCTCCACGACGCAGACCTTGTTGGCCTTGAGCGTCTCGGTGAGGAACTTGGCCGCGGCCGGGCCCTGCACGGAGTCGTTGCCCATGCCGCGGAAGAAGGTCTTCCAGCCGTTGTCGGCCAGCGCCGGGTTGGTCGCCGACGGGCTGATCGTGACCAGGCCGGCCTGGTTGAACAGGTTGCCCGCGGCCTTCGACTCACCCGAGAACGGCAGGCCGACGACGCCGAGGATGTCGGACTCGTTGATGACCTGCGTGACGATGCCCGGGGCCTTGTCCGGCTTGCCCTCGGTGTCGAACTGCTTCAAGGTGACCTGGCAGTTCGGGTTGGCCTCGTTGTGCTGCTTCACCGCGAGGTCGGCGCCGCGCAGGATGTTCTGGCCCAGCGCCGCGCTGTTGCCGTTGATGGTGCCCGCGTACGCGATCGAGACTCCCGAGCACACCGCCTTGCCGTCGCCGCGCGGGTTGGCCGCGTCGGCCGCCTGCGAAGGCGCCGCCGCCGAGCCGGTGGTGTCGCCCGACGTGCTCCCCTCATCACGCGCCGCGCACGCACCCAGCGCCAGCGTTGCTGCCGCCGCCAGCACGAGAACTCGCGTGAGTCGTGCTCCTGACACTCGTTCCTCCAACTATCCAGCCGGCCGCGGACTGCGGCCGTCCCGGGATGGGACCTATCGGGCGCTGAACGTAGCCGCCCGGTGAGGTCAAGCACAGCGGTACGCGCTGTCTTGTTTCCACATCGTGACGGGGGTCACTATAGTTCATGCATGATTTACACCCGGTTGCCGCATTGCAACAACCGGGTGATAACAACCAGTGACCTTTTGCTCAAATGAGCAGCGCCGTCACGCCCTCGTTGGAGTGATGTCGGAGCGTATGACCTCCCACGCGATCGCGCGGGGTTACTTCTGACCGATGCTCTCGACGACCGCCTGGGCGACGGCCTTCATGGTCGTGCGCCGGTCCATGGCGGTGCGCTGGATCCACCGGAACGCGTCCGGCTCGGTCAGCCCCTGGTGGGTCATCAGCAGGCCCTTGGCCCTGTCGATGACCTTGCGGGTCTCCAGCCGGTCGGACAGGCTGGCGACCTCGGCCTCCAGCGCCTGCATCTCCGAGAACCGGCTGACGGCCAGCTCGATCGCGGGAACGAGGTCCCGCTTGTTGAACGGCTTGACCAGGTACGCCATCGTGCCCGCGTCGCGGGCGCGCTCGACCAGCTCGCGCTGGCTGAACGCGGTCAGGATGACCACGGGGGCGATGCGGTCGGTGGTGATCTGGGACGCCGCCTCGATGCCGTCCAGCTTGGGCATCTTGACGTCCAGGATCACCAGGTCGGGCTTGAGCTCGGCTGCCAGCTTGATGGCCTCTTCGCCGTCGCCCGCCTCGCCGACCACCTGGTATCCCTCTTCGCGCAACATCTCGACGAGGTCAAGCCGGATCAGTGCTTCGTCTTCGGCGACGAGCACCCGACGCTGCGGAGCGGTGGCCACACCGCTGGCCTCGGTAGCCTCTTCGGTCACCGGGGTCCTCCTGCGTGCTCGACGGAATGTGGAATGCGGCTAACCGCAGGACGAGCCTACCCGGAACGATCCAGTTAGTGGATGACGCGGACCACGTGGTGGGCATGGTGTTCACCACGTCGTGGCACGGCGTGTCGCGTTGATCGACTCCCCTGTGACCGGTCGTCACGCAGGGCTACCCCCACTGCCGGGGCGCCAGGTGGGGCGCGTAAAGTCTGGCTGCGCCGCCCCCGTAGCCCAACTGGCAGAGGCAACGGATTCAAAACCCGTCCAGTGTGAGTTCGAATCTCACCGGGGGCACTTCGCTTGACGTGACACGAACGGCCCCTCACTTGGGAGGCCTCGTGCCGGGCCGATCGCGTCTTCTCCGGGTTACTCCGGGCCGACCCTGCCCCCTGTTCGCCCCCGGAAGCCGACCGGAGTGCTTGCCGAGACTAGGGCGCCAGGTTTGCCGCGGCGGCGAGGAAAGCGTCGATCAGCGGCGACCGGCGCGTCGCGAGCCAAGCCAGGCACACCTGGTTCGGCCCGATGTCCTCGACCGGGATGCCGATGACATCGGGGCGGGTGTAGAACGTCGCCGTCGACAACGGGATGACGCTGATCCCCGCTCCGACGGCGACGAGTTCCAGTTTCTCTTCGACACTGTTGATGCGGGGCACTTCGGGGCGGTCCGGCTTGCGCAGTTCGAGGGCGATGTCGCGCCACTCCGGGACGGCGTCGGGGTCCTGGAGCAGGTGCTCGTCGGCGAGTTCGGTGACCGACACGGACTCCTTGCCGGCCAGCCGGTGCCCGGCGGGCACCATCACGACGCGGGGTTCGGTGAACAGCGGCCGCACGGTCAGCCCGCGCTGGTCGATCGGCAGTCTGACGATGCTGACGTCCACGCGGCCGTCGTGGACGACCTCCACCTGATCGTGCCAGCTGGTGCGCAGCAGCCGGACGCTGACGTCCGGCCGCCGCCGGGCCAGTACCTGCACCGCCGGGGTGACCACGATGCCCGGCATGAACCCGACGGTGAGCACCGGTTTCGCCTCGGCCGCGGCCGAGACCCTGCGGTGCACGGCTTCGGCCGTCGCCAGCAGGCCTCGGGCATCGGCCAGAAGCTGTTCACCCGCCGCGGTGAGGACCGTGCTCCGGCGGTCGCGGACGAACAGCGGCGTCTTCAGCTCGTCTTCGAGGGCGCGGATCTGGCGCGACAACGCCGGCTGGGCGATGTGCAGCCGCGCGCCGCTGCCCGCCCGAAGTGCAGCTCTTCGGCCACCGCGACGAAATATCGCAGCTTCCGCAAGTCGAAGTCCACGCTGAGGCACCTCCCGCTCCCGCCCATCATCGCAGGTCTGTGATGCCGTCACGGCATCACAGCGCGCGGAACGGGTCTTGGACGCACCCCGGGTGCCCGGGTCACCGTGGAGGAGGAACGGAACACGAGTGATGGGACAGTGATGAAGATCTTCCTCACGGGCGGCTCGGGCTACATCGGCCGCGCGACGATCGGCGAGCTGGTTCGGCAAGGGCACACCGTCGAGGCGCTCGCGCGCAGCGAGCGTGCCGAGGCGGCCGTGGTCGCCGCCGGGGCGAGCGCGGTCCGCGGTGACCTGACCGACCTCGACGTGCTCAACCAGGCAGCGGCGCGGGCGGAAGCGGTGATCCACCTCGCTCAGGCCACCAGCGGCGAGGAGGACCTGGCGGCGGCCACCGCGATGCAGGACGGCGTCGGGGGCGGCACCTACGTGCACACCGGCGGCAGCTGGGTCTACGGCGACACCGACGGGGTCCAGGACGAAACCGCACCGTGGAACCCACCGGCCATCGTGGCCTGGCGGCAGGCCGTCGAGAACGCGGTGCTGGCCCGGGCCGCCGACGGCGGACGGCCGGTCATCGTCCAGCCCGGCCTGCTCTACGGGGGCGACAACCGCCTGATCGACATCTTCTTCGTCCAGCCGGGGAAGGAAAGCGGCGCGATCCCCTACATCGGCGACGGCGGCAACCACTGGGCCCTGATCCACCTCGACGACCTCGCCCGGCTGTACGTGGCGGCGTTGACGGCTCCGGCGGGCTCGGTGTACCTCGGCGTGGGCGGCGTCAACCCGACGGCCAAAGAGGTCGCCGAGGCCTGCGCTCGCGGCGCCGGGCTCGACGGGAAGACCGTCTCCCTGTCCCTGGACGAGGCCCGCGAGCGGATGGGCCCGATCGCCGACGCGTTCGCCCTCGACCAGCAGCTCACCTCGGCCAAGGCGCAGCGTGAGCTGGGCTGGACGCCCGCGCACACCGATCCGCTGTCCGAGTTCGCCGCGGAATGAGCCGGGAATGGGCCGCGAAGCGGTGCTGTGGTCCGAAGTGGAGCGTGCACGCGAGTCACGGCCGCTGCTGGTGATGCTGCACGGCTGGAGCTACGACGAGACGCACCTGTACCGGCGCCTCGATGGTCTCCAGCCACGACAGCATCGTTGTGAGCGTGAGGATGCACGGTGCACCGCGCTGGGCCGGCAGGCGTGCGGGACAATGGCGGTATGCGCGAGATCGCCACCAGTGATGGGTCCATCCGGCTCGGTCAGTTCCTCAAGCTCGCCAACGTGGTCGAGTCCGGGTCCGACGCCCGTTCGCTCCTGGAGGACGGGCAGGTCCAGGTCAACGGCGAGGTCGAGGAGCGCCGGGGACGGCAGCTGCAGCGTGGCGACGTCGTGACCGTCGGCGGCGACGAACTGCGCGTGGGATAGGCGAGTCCCGGAAGGATCCGGGCTCGGACAAGGCGGCGTGGCGCCGTCGTCCGCGGTCGCGTGGTGACCGCGACCGGGAGGGCGTCAGGCGACGGGAGGTAGGACGACGACCTTGCCGCGCACCGCGCCCTCGGCGGCTCGCGCGTGCAGCGCAGGCAGCTCGGCCAGGGGCACCCGCTCCGCGACGTCGACGCGCAGGTCGCCGCGGTCGATCAGCGTCACCAGCGACGCCAGTTGTTCCGCGTCGCTGCGGACGAAGAGGTCGATGCCGCGCACGCCGCGTTCCTCGTCGCCCGGCGCGGGCATCCACACGGTCGTGTTGACCAGGACGCCACCCGGCCGCACCAGGGTGACCAGCGCGGCGAGTGCGGCCGGGTCGACCGGGGCGAGGTTCAGCACGACGTCCACCGGCTCGGTCACCGCGTCGGTCACGCTCGTGGTGGTGTGGTCGATGACCTCGTCCGCGCCGGCGCCCTTGGCCGCCCCGCTGCTGCGCCCGCCGGCGATCGCGATGACGTGCGCCCCGGCGCCTTTGGCCAGCTGCACGGCGTAACCGCCGACCGCTCCCCCGGCGCCGTTGATCAGCACGCGCTGCCCGGCCACCAGCTCGCCGTGGTCGAACAGCGCCTGCCGGGCGGTCAGCCCCACCACCGGCAGCGCCGCGGCGTCAGCCAGCGGGACGCTCTTCGGCGCCGGCGTCAGGACCCCGGCCGGGGCGAGCGCGTACTCCGCGGCCGCGCCCGGCTCGTCCATCGGCAGGAAACCGATCACCTGATCGCCGACTGCGAGGCCGTCGACGCCCTCGCCCAGCGCGTCGACCGTGCCCGCGACGTCGAGGCCGGGGGTGTGCGGCAGCCGCACCGGGATGGGCCCCTGCATGAAGCCACCGCGGATGTTGCCGTCGACGGAGTTGAACGACGTCGCCGCCACCCGGACCCGGACCTGCCCGGCCGCGGGAACCGGCAGGTCCACGTCCTCGTAACGCAGGACGCCGGGGTCGCCGAACTCGTGGAAACGCACTGCCTTCATCGGGGTTCTCCCTTTCGATCGTCTTGCTTCGACTTCGAAGCAACTGGAAGCGACGGTACTCCCGCTTCGAATTCGAAGCAAGTGACGCGGCTCACCGGGAGCCGGCGGTCACGGGATCAGCAGCACTTTTCCCGGTCGTCGCGCGCGGCGTGGGAGGCGTGGCGCGACCTCATCGTCAAGCAGTACCGCGACGAAGCCGGGCTGGACTTCTGCCTCGACCGCTTGCTGTCGTGAGCCGCACGACCGCTGGTGGGCTCAGGCGTTGACGTACGCCAGCACCGCCAGCACCCGGCGGTGTCCGCTGTCGCTCGTGGGCAGGCCCAGCTTGCGGAAGATGTTGCCGATGTGCTTGGTCACCGCGCGCTCGGTGACCACCAGCTCGCCGGCGATCGTCCCGTTGTCCAGACCTTGCGCCATGAGGTGCAGCACCTGCCGCTCCCGCGCGGTGAGGCTCTGCAGCGGGTCGCGTTTGTTCATCAGCTGCGACACGACCTCGGGGTCCAGCGCGGTGCCCCCGGCCGCGACGCGTTCGAGCGCGTCCAGGAACTCCTCGACCCGCCCGACCCGGTCCTTCAGCAGGTAGCCGGTGCCGGCCGCGCCCGTCTCCAGCAGCTCCTTCGCGTAGGCCTGCTCGACGTACTGGGACAGCACCAGCACCGGCAGCCCGGGCAGGTGCTCGCGAGCCTCGATCGCCGCGCGCAACCCCTCGTCGCGGAAACCCGGCGGCAGCCGGACGTCGAGCACCGCGATGTCCGGGCGGTGTTCCAGCAGGACCGGCAGGATCTCCGGACCACTGGCCACGACACCGACGATCTCGTGGCCCGCGCTCTTGACCAGCAGCGAGATCCCCTCGCGCAGGAGGGCGTTGTCCTCGGCGAGCACTATCCGCATGGCAGCAGCACCTCGATCGTCGTTCCCGCGTTCGCCGGGCTGTCGATCCGCGCGGTTCCGTCGAGCGCCGCGACCCGGCGCCGGATGCCGGACAGCCCGCTCCCGGCGCCGGCGTCGGCGCCGCCCTGGCCGTCGTCGCGCACCGTCACGCGCAGCCTCCGCCCGTCGCCGTCGAGGACGACCTCGGCGTGCTGGGCCGTGCTGTGCTTGGTGACGTTGGTCAGCGACTCGGCGACGACGAAGTACGCCGCCGCCTCGACCGCCGCCGGTGGCCGCGGCAGGTCGCCGGGGACGCGGACGGTCACCGGGATGCGCTGGCTGCCCGCCAGCGCGTGCACGGCGCCGGCGAGGCCGCGGTCGGCGAGGATCGGCGGGTAGATGCCGCGGATGATGCTGCGCAGGTTGCCCAGTGACTCCTCGATGCCCTGCTGGGCGTCCCGCACCAGCGCGGCCGCGGGGGTGTCCGGCTCGGCCGCCAGGGCGCGCGCGGCGAGCCCGAGCCGAACCGAGACCGCGACCAGCTGCGCCTGGATCCCGTCGTGCAGGTCGCGCTCGATGCGGCGGAGCTCGGCGCCATGCGATTCCAGCGCTTCGGCCCGCGTCTCGGTGAGCCGCTGGACCTGCCGGGCCAGCAGCTCCACCTCGTCCGGCCCGAGCAGCGACCGCGCGAGCAGCAGCTGGCCGCGCGCGATCAGGGGCACCAGCCACACCACCGCGGCGGCGTAGAGCGCGGCCTGCAGCAGCGGCAGGGTGAGCGCCTCCGGCCACGTCCGGATGTCGACGAACAGCCCGGTGAAGGTGTCCGGCGGGAACAGCCACCAGTACAGCGGGATGGTCGCGCTCGTCACGATCGCCGGCCACAGTGCGATGCCGAGCAAACCGAGGAACGTGCCGGCGAACCCGTGCACCACCATCCACAGTAGAGCGCGCCAGGTCGCCGGGTCCCGCACCGCGCGCAACCGGCCGCCGCTCTCGGCATGGACCTCCTCCGGCAGCGGGAACCCGAGGTGCCGCCCGGCGCGCTCGCGCTCCAGCCCGGTCAGGACGCGCACCGGCTTCAGCACCGCCGGCGCGAACGGCGACAGCAGCACCAGCAACGGCAGGACGAGCACGCCGGCCAGCGCGGGCAGCGCCGTTTGCAGCCCGGACGCGAGCACCGCCGTGGCGCCGGCGCTGCGCTTGATCGCTGTCCTCATCGCCGCTCCCCCGGTCCTGCCGCGACTCTACTGAAACCCCCCGGCGGGGTGTACCTGGCTACACCCCCGGTCCGGGTGCTCAGGCCAGTGTGCCGCGCCCGTCCCGCTCCTAGCGTCGGAGGCACCGGACAACAGGGGAAGGACGACAGCTATGACAGTCGCGAACGGCCTGGAGTACGCGGTGCGGATGGAATCGGTGGTCAAGACCTACGGCAAGGGGGCTGCCGCGGTCCACGCGCTCGACGGCGTCACGCTCGGACTGCGGCGCGGGAGCTTCACCGCGCTCATGGGCCCGTCCGGCTCGGGCAAGAGCACGTTCCTGCACTGCGCCGCCGGGCTCGACCGGCCGACCTCGGGCCGCATCACGCTCGGCGACGTCGAGCTGACCGGACGCCGCGAGTCCGAGCTGACCGCGTTGCGGCGCGAGCGGATCGGGTTCGTGTTCCAGTCCTACAACCTGCTGGACACGCTGACGGTCGAGCAGAACATCGTGCTCCCGCTGCGCCTGGGCAACCAGCGCTTCGACCCGGCGTTCCTCGCCGAGGTCGTCCGGTCGGTCGAACTCGACGTGCCGCTGGACCGCCGCCCGAGCAAGCTGTCCGGCGGGCAGCAGCAGCGCGTCGCGATCGCCCGCGCGCTGGTCACCCGGCCCGAGGTGGTGCTGCTGGACGAGCCGACGGGCGCACTGGACACCCGGACCGCGCGCCAGGTGCTCGGCACGCTGCGGCAGGCGGTGGACCGCTGGGGCCAGACGGCGCTGATGGTGACGCACGACCCGGTCGCGGCCTCCTACGCGGACACGGTGGTGTTCCTGACCGACGGCCGGATCGCCGGCGAGCTGACCGGCGCGTCGCCGGACCGCATCGCCGAGCGGATGACCCACTTCGGGGAGTGATGAGCGTGTTCTTCCTGGCCCAGCGGACGATCCGGGCCCGAACGTCGGCGTTCGCCGCGGCATTCGTCGCGGTGTTCGCCGGGTCCGCCCTGATCACCGCGAGCGGTGTCCTGCTCGAATCCGGGCTGCGGGGCGGGCTTCCGCCACAGCGCTACGCCGCCGCGGTGGTCGTCACCGCGCCGCGGTCGGTGTCCGTGCCCGGCGACGTCGACCAGTGGTTCCCCGAACGCGCGCCGCTGCCCGTCGCGCGGGCCGCCGACATCAGCCGGGTGCCCGGGGTCGCCGCGGTCGTGCCCGACGTGAGCGCGACGGCCGTGGTGCGCGGTTCGGGACCGGTCGTCGTGCACGGGTGGTCCTCGACGAGGCTCGGCGCTGTCGCGCTCACCGAAGGCCGGGAGCCGCGGCGTGCCGACGAAGTGGTGCTCGCCGGGGCGCATCCCGGGGACGTGGTCGACCTGGCGGTGGGCGGGGTCGCTTCCCCCTACCGCGTGGTCGGCGCCGTCGCCCCGGGGCAACAGTCTGCGTACCTCACCGACGAGCGCGCCCGCGAGGTCGCCGGCCACCCGGACGCGGTCGACGCCGTCGCCGTCCTGGCCGGACCCGGCGTCGACGCGGCCGATCTCGCCGACCGGATCGGCCGGGCCGTTCCCGGGGCCGCGACGGCCACCGGCGACGACCGGGCCGGCGCCGAGTTCCCCGGCGACGGTGCCGCGCGGTCGTTCCTGACGCTGGTCGCGGGCTCGTTCGGCGGCACGATGCTGGTGGTCATCCTGCTGGTCGTGGCCAGCACCGTCGGCCTGGCCAACCAGCAGCGCCGTCGCGAGTTCGCCCTCCTGCGGGCCGTCGCGGCCGGGCCGAAGCACATCTACCGGCTGATCGGCATCGAGACCGGGCTGGTGGCGACGGTGGCGGCGGTGCTCGGCGCGTTCCCCGGCGCCGGCCTGAGCCTGCTGCTGCACGGGGTGTTCGTCCGCCTCGGCTCGATCCCCGCGGGGTTCGGGTTCGTGATCGGCCCGCTGCCCGTGCTCGCCGCGGTCGCGGGGTCCGTGCTGGCCGCGGTCGCGGCCGGCCTGATCACCGCCCGCCGCGCGGCGCGGATCAGCCCGGTCGGCGCGCTCGGCGAGGCCGCTGTGGAACCGCCGCGGCTCGGCCGTGGCCGGCTGCTGACGGGCTGGGTGCTCGCGATCGCGGGGACCGTCGCCGGGATCGGGTTCCCGCTGGCGATGGGCGGCGCCGCGGGCACGGCGGGCGCGGCCGGATCGGCGCTGTTGCTGGTCACCGCCGTGGCGCTGCTCGGGCCGCGGCTGCTCGCCGCGACCGCGTCGGTGCTGGGCAGGCTCGGGCTCAGCCGGACGGCGTCCGGGTTCCTCGCCGAGGCCGGCACCCGGGCCCGGGCCCGCCGGTTCGGCGCGGCGACCACACCGCTGATCATGGGGGTGGCGCTGGCCGCGGTCCAGATCTTCACGCTGACGACGACCGCCGCGGCGGCGCAGCGGCAGGCCGAGACCGGTCTGCTCGCCGACCAGGTGCTCGTGGCCGACGGCGGCATCTCCCCCGCCGTGGCCGGCGCGGTCCGGCGGGCGCCGGGCGTGACCGCGGCGGTGTCCGTGGTGCGGACGCGGGTCCTGGTGACCTCCACGATGTTCGGCGAGCCCACGACCGAGGCCTACGCCGCACAGGGCGTCACGCCGGATGGCCTCGACCGGGTCCTGGACCTCGACGTCCGCCGGGGCGACCTGGCCGGCCTCACCGGTGACGCCGTCGCCGTAAGCGAGAACGCGGCCGGGACATTCGGGGTGGACCTGGGCGGGACGGTCACCATGCGCCTCGGCGACGGCACCCCGCACAGCGCCCGCGTCGTCGCGATCTACGGCAACGGCCTGGGCTTCGGCGACCTGACGCTGCCGCACGCCGCCGTCGCCGGGCACACCACGACCGGGCTGGACGACGAAATCCTGGTCGCGGGGACGGCGGCCGCGGCGCTCCCGGCGTACCCGGAGGTGCGCGTGGCCGACCGGCAGGCGTTCCTGGCGGCGCGGGACGACGCCGCGAGCGCGGAGTCCACGGTGAACCTCGTGCTCAACCTCGTGCTGATCGCGTTCATCGCGATCGCGGTGGTGAACGTCCTCGTCCTGGCCACCGCGGCCCGGGTGCGCGAGTTCGCGTTGCTGCGGCTGGCCGGGGCGAAACCCCGCCAGGTCCGGGCGATGACGCGGGGCGAGGCGGCCGTCGTCGTCGTGGCCGCGATCGTGCTCGGGTCGCTCGCCGCGCTGCCACCGCTGGTCGGCATCAGCCTGAGCCTGACCGGGACGGCGCTGCCCACCGTGCCCCCGCTCGCCTACGGCGGGATCCTCGCCGCCGCTGCCGTCGTCGGGTGGGGCGCCATCGCGGTGCCGACCCGGTTCGCCCTCCGCCCGCCCGCCGTCACGGCCATGCGCGTCGGCGAATGACCATCCCCGCTCCGGAAAGGACAGTCTTGGCGACGCTGGATCGCGGGTCAGCGCAGGGCCCGCAGGCGCTTTTCCCCACCGGACTTGATGACGTCCTTGGACCGGTCCACGAGCGTGAGAAATCCGTCGGTAGAGATCTTGCCGATGTCCCCGGTGCGCAGCCAGCCGTCGTGGAACCTTCCGGGATCGACGGTCCCGCCCGCCGGCCACCTTCGCGGCAGGATCGTCCTGACCGTCGCATGACCATGCAGGCCACTCCGGACCGGGGCACGCTCGCCCGCCCGGTTCGAACACGACGGCGGCGAGTGGCGGATCGCCGACCTGTAGCGACCGACGGTCCGAGCCCCACCGCGACCCGCAGGCAGCGGGCCGCGGTGGAAGCCGCTGTCACAGGGGTGATCCCGCCCGGCTCGACGCGGTGGTGTCGACCGCGGGGCGGCTCCGGTTCTTCGGGCCCCGCACGGCGACATAGACCGCCAGCACCGCCATGACGGCCGCGCCCGCCCACATCGCGTGCTGCCATCCGGCCACAAAGGACTCCCGGGCGGCGTGGACGATCTGCGCCGCGTACGAGCCGGCGCTGCCCGAGACCTCGATCGCGTTGGCGACGCCCTCCCTGGCGACGTCCGCCGCCTCCCGGGGCACCCCGGACAGCATGCCGTCGATCGAGCCGCGGTAGCCGGCGGACAGGAGCGCGCCCAGCAGCGCGACCCCCAGCGCGGTGCCGAACTCGCGGGTGATGTCGTTGAGGGCGGAGGCGACACCTTGCTTGTCCCGCGGCAACGAGCCGGTGATGGCCTCGGTGGACGGCGTCATCGCCAGTCCCATGCCGATGCCCATGGCGACCAGCCCCGGCAGGATCGTCAGGTAGCCGCCCGCCACCGAGACGAACAGGCCCATGGACACCAGTCCCACGCCGGCCAGCGCGACGCCGGTGGTCATCGTCGCGCGGGAGCCGATGCGCTCGGCCAGCCGGGCCGCGAGGCCGGACGCCAGCATCATCGACATCGCCATGGGCATCAGCGCCGCCGTCGACACCAGTCCGGACCACCCGAGCACGGCCTGGAAGAACGGGAACAGCACCACGCCGATGCCCGCCTGGACACCGAAGACCACGAGCAACGTGAGCGAACCGCCCATCAGGCCGCGTTCGGCGAACATCCGCACGTCCAGCAGCGAAGTGTCGCGGCGGCGCAGTTCCCAGGCCACGAAGCCGATGCCGGCGACGATGCCGGCCGCGAGGCCGACCACCGTCTCGGGGGCGGTCCAGCCGCGCACGGGTCCTTCTTGCAGCACGAAGATGAAGCCGACGACGGCGACGGCGGACAGCAGCGCGCCGACGGTGTCGAAGGGGTGCGCCGAGCGCTCACGCGAGTTGGGCACCGACTTCACGGTCGTCACGAGCGCCACGGCGATCAGCGCGACCGGGAGCGCGAACAGCCAGCGCCAGTCGGCGACGTCGACCAGCAGCGCGGACAGGAACATGCCGAGGACGCCGCCGCCGCCCGCGACGGCCGTCCACACGCCGATGGCCTTGCCGCGGCGTTCCTCGGGGAAGGTGGAGGTGATGACGGCCAGTGTGATCGGCATGATCATCGCGGCGCCGGCGCCGCCGGCCACGCGGGCGGCGATCATGACCTCCGCGGTCGGGGCCAGTGCCGCCACGACGTTCGCGATGCCGAACAACAAGAGCCCGGCGGTCAGCACGGGCTTGCGGCCCACGCGGTCGCCGATCGCGCCGAACGGCAGCAGCAGCGCGGCCAGGGCCAGGGTGTAGATGTTGATGATCCACAGGACCGTGCCCAGCGACGCTCCGAACTCGACGGCCAGGTGGGTCTGCGCGACGCCGAGGCCCGAAACCGAGGCGACGACCGCCATCAACGAGGTGGACACGGAGATGAGGATGGTGCGCAGCCGGCGCGCGTCCGGTGTGGCAGCCCCCGGTGCGGGCTGGTTGGTGCTCATGGGTTCCTCTCGGCAGGCATGGGAGTGCACGACGCCGCGAGGGTAAGCACGATTTGCCGCACTGGCATATCATCTTGCCTATGAAGCAAGAAGAAGGTTCGCTGGACAGCCTCGTGCGCAAACGGATCCGGGCACTGCGGGTCGCCCAAGGCCTGTCGCTGGAGGAACTGGCCGCGCGAGTCCACCTGGGACAGTCCTCGCTGAGCCGCATCGAGAACGGCCAGCGCCGCCTGGCGCTGGACCAGCTGGTCGCACTGGCCCGCGCCTTGGACACCACCCTCGACCAGCTGGTCGAGAACGCCGTGGACGACGTGGTCATCAGCCCGGTCAACCACCACGGCGCGCACGGGCTGAGCTGGCCGATGAAGGGCGACCCCGGCATGACCGTGACGCGCAGGCGGTTCACCGACCCGCCGCCTGACAACCCGGCCAAGATGCGCGCCCACCCCGGCCGGGAATGGTTCGTCGTGCTGTCCGGCACCGCCACGTTGTTGCTGGGAGACCGGACCTTCCGCGTCGACACCAACCGCGCCGCCGAGTTCCCGACCATGACGCCGCACGCCATCGGCGCTCACGGCCGTCCGTGCGAGGTCATGTTCATCTACGACCGCGACGCCCGCCGCGGGCATCGCGAAAACGAGGCCGACGACAACGGCTCATGACGGCACGACCGGCATCCGCGGCATTTTGCGCCCGGGGCATCGCGGAAGCCCACTTCCTTGCGCAATCGGCAAAGGACCGAGCAGCAGAGCACAACGCTCTTATCGTGGCAGCATGACACGCGCGCATGCCCAGCACCAGAGCCACGATCACCACGGTCACGATCACCACGACGCGGACAGCGCGCAGGCGGAGATCCTCGAACTGGACGCGGAAGCCCTCGCCGAGCACACCACCGGCATCATCAGGTGGCTGCCTCTGCACGGCAGCCCGCGTCAGATCGTCGATCTCGCCGCGGGCACCGGAGCGGGCACGTTCGCCCTTCTCGACCAGTTCCCCGAAGCGCACGTCACGGCGGTGGACACCGCGCCCGGCCACTTGCGGCGGCTCAGCGAAAAGGCGTGCGCCCGCGGGGTGGACGCCCACGTGCGCACGGTGCTCGCCGACCTCGACGAGGCCACCTGGCCCGACCTCGGCACCCCGGACCTCGTGTGGGCCTCGGGCTCCGTGCACCACCTGGCTGATCCCGGCCGCGCCCTGCGCGCCGTCCACGACCTGCTCGCGCCCGGCGGCCTGTTCGTCGTGGTCGAAATGGCGGGCCTGCCCCGCTTCCTGCCCACGACCGCGCCCGCCGACCGGCCCGGGCTGGAAGACCGCGTCCACGCCGCGGGCGACCGGCTCCACGCCCGGCACCTCCCCCACCGCGGCGCGGACTGGGGGCCGATGCTCGCCGCCGCCGGGTTCGTGGTGGAGGGCGAGCTCCACGTCGACGTGAACGTCGAGGGCGCGGGCAACCCGGTGGTCGGCCGGTACGCCCTCCATGCGCTGCAACGTGTTCGGGGCGCGGTCGCGGCCGAGCTCGACCGCGAGGACCTCGCCGCACTCGACCGGCTGCTCGACGTCGACGGCCCGCACAGCCTGCTGCGCCGCGACGACCTGGCGGTCCGCACCAAACGTTCCGTCTGGGCCGCGCGCCGCGCCTGAGGACGCTCAGGCGAGGGACGCGGCGGCGCGGACCCCGGCGACGTACTGCTCCGGGCATTCCCACGCACCGAAGTGCCCGCCCCGGGGCTCCTCGACCCACGACCGGACGTCGAAGAACCGGGCAGCGAACTCCCGTGGCGCGTTGACGAGGTCCTTGGGGAAGATCGTGAACGCCGTGGGCGCGACGATCGGTCCCGGCCTGGGTCCGGCCTCCGCGTACGGGGTGAACGAGGTGCCGATCGAGCCGGTGACCCAGTACGCCGTGATCCAGGTCAGCAGCTCCTCGCGGGTGAACACCGTGGTGACGTCGCCCCCGCAGTCGGTCCACGTGCGCAGTTTCTCCAGCAGCCACGCGGCGAGCCCGGCCGGCGAGTCGCCGAGCCCCACCGCGAGGGTGTGCGGCTTGGTCGCCTGCTCCCGCATGTAGCCGCCCTCCTGGCGTTGCCAGCGGTGCCCGGACCGCACGTAGGCCTGCTCGACGGGAGAGAGGTCCGCCGGCGGATCGACCAGGAACCGGTACTGCGACACATCGGTCAGGTGGAGCGAGGCGACTCGGTCGGGGTACGCCGCGGCGAGCGCCTCGGCGACATCGCAACCGACGTCGCCCGCGGACACGACGTAACGGTCGTAGCCCAGCTCGGCGAGGGCGGCGGCCACCGTTTCGGCCATCGCCGCGGCCGACATGCCCCCGCGTGCCACCGGGGCGGCGAACGGGAAACCCGGCAACGCCGGGACGACCACGTTCAGATCCGCCAGGAGCGGCAGGACCTTCTCGAACCGCAGGACCGAGTCCGGCCAGCCGTGCAGCAGGACGACCGGAACGCCGCGAGTCGCCGCGCGCTGGTGGATCAGCCGGAGCCCGCCTGCCAGTGTCCACGGCAGGGCGCGGATCCGTTCTTCGTGCACCCGCCAGTCGTAGTGGTCGGCCCAGTGGGCGACGAGTTCGGCCAGGAAGTCGCCGTCGACGCCACGCTCCCACCCGAATCCCGGGGGCAGCGGCACCCGGCGGTAGGCCCGCAGCCGGGCACGCAGATCCTGCAGCACCGGCCCCGGCACGGCTTCCGGGGTGACCTCAGGCATGGAGTTCTCCGTTCTGCGACGGTCCCGTGTGGACGGAGGTGCTCACCGCAGCGAGCCGAAGAAGGCCGTGATGTCGTCGGCCAGCAGATCCGGTTCCTCGTAGGCGGCGAAGTGACCGCCGCGGGGCATCTCGGTGTAGCGGGTGACGTGGTAGACGCGTTCCACCCAGCTGCGGGGCTGCCGTCCGCCGATGTCGGCGGGGAACAACGCCAGCGCGGTCGGCACCTCGACCCGTTCGACAGGCGGGACCAGCTGGTGGTGGCGTTCGTAGTAGGGGCGGAACGAGGTCGAGATCGTGTTGGTGAACCAGTACAGCGAGGCCTGTGTGAGGAGGAAGTCGTCGCTGAACCGGTTGGTCACGACGCCGTCGCAGTCGCTCCAGGCCCGGTACTTCTCCAGGATCCAGGCGAGCAGCCCGGACGGGGAGTCCGACAGCCCCTGGGCGAGGGTCAGCGGCCGGGTCTGCTGCTGGTGCGAGTACCCGCGCTCGGCGACGTCCCACGCGTGCTCGGCCGCCAGGTAGGCCCGTTCCTCCTCGCTCAGCGCGGTCGCGTCGTAGCCGGCGGGGTTCGCGGCGTCCTGCAGGTGGAGTCCGAACAGCGCGTCCGGATGCGCCTGCGCCAGCCGGCTCACGTCCCCGGCGCCGATGTCGGACCCGTGCGCGCCATAGCGGTCGAAGCCCAGCTCCTCGGTCATCAGCCGATGCCACAGGTCGTGCGTGTGCGTGCTCACGTCGAGCGTCGGGCGTTGCGGAGCAAGCCCGAACCCCGGCAGCGACGGGACGATGACGGTGAAGGCGGCCCGCGGGTCGCGCCCGAACCGCGACGGGGCCGACAGCCGCTCCGCCAGGCCGACGAGTTCGAGGAACGAGCTGGGCCAGCCGTTGGCCAGCAGGATCGCTCGTGCTCCGCCGTTCTCGGCGCCGAAGTACAGGTAGTGCACGACCGTGCCGCCGATCTCGGCGAACCGGTGCGGCAGGTCGTTGATCGCGGCTTCGTGCTTGCGCCAGTCGTAGGCCGAGGCCCAGTAGCCGGCCAGGCGGCGGAGCTCATCGCCGTCCGTGCCCGCGGCCCAGGGTTCGGCCGGCCACGGTCGTGCCCACCGGGTGCGGCGCAGCCGTTCTCGCAGGTCCTCCAGGTCGGGGTCGGGAACATCGAGCACCGCGCGGGTGCCGGCCATCGCGCTCTCCTCTCGTCTGCGACACCGGTAAAAGCTAACAGCGGTGTCGTCGAGGGGCAACACCACTGTCGTGAGATGATGGTGTCGTGGTGTCGCTGCAGGTAATCGAAGACTTCCTCAACACCGTGGACGAGCGCACGTTCAAGCGGCACAGGGAGAGTCATGTGCCCGGCGAGCGGCTGACCTCGCCGCAGGCCCTCGCGGACTGGCTGACGGACCGGGGTCTGGACTTCGGCGACAGCCCGCCGCGGGCGGCGGATCTGGAGACCGCCATCGCCCTGCGCACGGCGCTCCGGCAGGCGCTCGTCGCTGATACCGGGGCGGCCGCGGCCCTCGCGGAACACCCGTTGCGGCTCGAACCGGACGCGTCCGGCGGATTGCGCCTCGTCGCGACCTCCGGCCCGGCCTGGCTGAACGCCATCGTCGAGACCGTGGCGGGCAGTGTGGCCAGGGGCGAGTGGTCGCGGATCAAGCTCTGCGCCGCCCCGGACTGCCGGTGGGCGTTCTACGACGTCTCACGCAACGGCCGTGGCCGCTGGTGCACCATGGAGATCTGCGGCAACCGCCACAAGACCCGCACCTACCGGGAGCGTCGGCGCCACGAGGCGTGAAGCCGAGCGGTGCTGGTGTGGCCGCGATGCGGGCGTTGCTACCGCATCCCGGCGAGAAGCAGCTCCGTCAGACGGCGGACGGCCACCGGCGCCCGGTCCGGCGGCAGGCCCCGCAGCGACGCGATCGCCATCAACCCGACCCGCACGTCCTCGGTGGCGAGGTCCGGTCGCACGGCGCCGGCGGCCCTGGCGCGACGCACGAGCGCGTCGAGCGAGCGGGTGTGCTCGCGCCGCTCCTCGGCGAACGCCTCCGCGTCCGGGTGCGAGCCAAGCAGGACGTCGTTGAGGCCGCGGTCCCGCACCTGGCGCTCGCCGAACTGGCGCACGATCGCGCTCAGCGCCCGCCACGGGTCGGGGTCGGCGAGGGCGTTGCGCACGTCCTCGCGGCAGGCGGCGACCTGCTCGGCCAGCACCGCGTCGAGGAGATCGGGGCGCGCCGGGAAGTGCCGGTACAGCGTCGCGGCCCCGACACCGGCCCGGCGGGCGATCTCCCGCATCGGCAGCCCGATGCCCTCGACGGCGAACCCGCGGCGCGCGACCTCCACGATGCGCCTGCGGTTGCGCTCGCTGTCCGCCCTGGCCTTCCGGCTCACCTCGGCCCGCACCTCCGCACGATCCGGAACACCCGTTCCCCTTCGGCGTCCACCGTACGCCTGAGGCGAGCAACTTCGTTGTGGCGCGCGATATCGGCGGCGGGGGAACACCTCGCTCGCGGAGCTCTCCGTGCTCGTCGGCGCGATTCGCTCCCCCCGTAACGGGCGGACTGGCGAGTTCTCACGGATGGTTGCGGCGTCTACTGTGGACTGATCAGCCGTCACCGGTCGTCGCGCGGTGGCCCTCGATCATGACGCGCGCCGCGGCGACTGACTTCGCGACCACCAGTTCGGGCGAGTAGCCGTGCTTGACGAAGACGCCGTCGAGCCAGAACATGCCGTAGCCGTGCGCCTGGGTGAACAGCTGCTCCATCAGCTCCAGCGCCTCCTGCGGGCTGTCGCACAGGCGCAGGCACAGCAGGAGGAACTGGTCGGTCAGGGTGCGCGTGTTCTCGTGCAGCTCGGTGTAGCCGGGGCCGTGCAGCCCCTCGGCGTAGATGAGGTGCATGCCGGCCCGCCGCCGGATCAGATACGCGGTGTAGGCGCCCGCCGCCGCGGCGAGCGCGGCGGCCGGGTCGTCCTCGCGCTCGACCGCGGCCCGCACCTCGTCGACCAGCTGGCAGGCCACGGTGGCGGCGACGGCGGCGAGCAGGCTCTCCCGCTCCGGGAAGTGCCGGTAGGGCGCGCCGGGGCTGACCTTGGCGCGCCGCGCGACCTCGGCGACGGAGAACCCGGCCACGCCGCGCTCGGCGATCAGGTCGAGGGACACCCGGACGAGCTCGTCGCGCAGGTTGCCGTGGTGGTACTTCCCGCCCATGACCCAGCTCACATCCCCCGGCCGAAATATGTAAGAGCCCTCTTACGTAGGTGATGTATGAGGGCTCTTACAGTATGCCCCGCGACGTCGTATCCGGGAGGATCCATGACCACGACCACGCACGCTATCGCTGTGCCGTCGCCCGGCGCGCCCCTGGCGCCCACCACGATCCAGCGGCGGGACCTGCGGCCGGACGACGTGCTGATCGACATCAAGTTCGCCGGCATCTGCCACAGCGACATCCACCAGGCGAGGGAGGACTGGGGCCAGGCCATCTTCCCGATGGTGCCCGGCCACGAGATCGCCGGTGTCGTCGCCGCCGTCGGCCCCGAGGTGACCAAGTACCGGGTCGGCGACCGCGTCGGTGTCGGCTGCATGGTCGACTCGTGCGTCGAGTGCGAGTACTGCCGCGCCGGCACCGAGCAGTTCTGCGTCAAGGGCAACGTCCAGACCTACAACGGGGTCGGCTTCGACGGCGAGAACACCTACGGCGGCTACAGCCGGCAGATCGTCGTCAAGGAAGGCTTCGTGTGCCGCATCCCCGACGGCATCGGCCTCGACGTCGCCGCGCCGCTGCTGTGCGCCGGGATCACGACCTACTCGCCGCTGCGGCGGTGGGGCGCCGGTCCGGGCAAGAAGGTCGCCGTGGTCGGCCTCGGCGGGCTCGGCCACATGGCGGTCAAGCTGGCCGCCGCGATGGGCGCGGAGGTCACCGTGCTCAGCCAGAGCCTCAAGAAGCAGGAGGACGGCCTGCGGCTCGGCGCGAAGGACTACTACGCGACCAGCGACGAAGGGACGTTCGAGGCGCTGCGCGGCCGGTTCGACCTGATCCTGAACACCGTGTCGGCCAAGCTGCCGGTGGACGCCTACCTCGGCCTGCTGCGCGTCGGCGGCGCGATGGTCAACGTCGGCGCACCCGGCGAGCCGCTGTCCTACAACGCGTTCTCCCTCCTCGGCGGCAACAAGGTGCTGGCCGGTTCGATGATCGGCGGGATCGCCGAGACCCAGGAGATGCTCGAGTTCTGCGCCGAGCACGGAATCGGCGCCGAGATCGAGACGATCTCCGCCGAGCAGGTCAACGAGGCCTACGAGCGCGTCGACAACAGCGACGTGCGGTACCGCTTCGTGATCGACACCGCCACGATCGGCGCGTGATTCCGGTGGGGCTGTCCGTGGACGCGGGCAGCCCCACCGGCTAGTCCGAAGGACCGCGCAGCGTCAGCACCACCCGGATCACGTGCTCGACGGCCGCGGCGAACATCGCGGCCCGCAGTTCGCCCCGTTCGGCCAGGTTGCGTGACGCGAACTCCAGCACGGCGTCCGGCCCCGCCTTGCGCACCACCAGCTCGGCGATCTCCTCCAGGTCGAGGTCCGGGTGGTCCAGCCGCGTCAGGGCGACCTCCACCAGCAGTTCCTCGTCCGTCACGCCCACCCGCCGCACGCTTCGCACACTACTTGCGCACCGACGTGGTGTCACTCGTCAGCGGCCGCCCGCCCGCGTCGGCGGGGACGAGCGGCGGCACGACCTCGCCGCGGTCGTCGACCAGCACCGAATGCCGTTCGCCGGTCTCGTAGGCGTGGCGCTCGCCCCACTGCCGGAGCGTGACGATCACCGGGAACAGGTCCTTGCCCGCCGGGGTGAGCGCGTACACCTTCCGCTTGCCGGACGGCGCCTCGACCTGGGTGATCAGACCGTGCGCGGCGAGCTTGCGGAGCCGGTCGGTGAGGATGTTGCGGGCGATGCCGGTGCGCTGCTGGAAGTCGGTGAACGAGCGGGCGCCGTCCATCGCGTCCCGGATGATCAGCAGGCTCCACCGGTCCCCGACCACGTCCGCCGCCCGCGCGACCGGGCACTCCGGATCCGTCCACACGCCGTCCTCCATTGAGTTGCGTATTGAAACCATTCTGCCCTACGCTCCAAAGAGTTGCAATTTGAAACCAAACTGGAGGCACGGGTGGGGCGCGGAACGAGGCTGCTGCTGGCGGCGGTGTGCGGGGTGGCGGTCGCCGGGGTGTACGCCGGGCAACCGGTGCTCGGGCCGATGGGGCAGGACCTCGGCGTCGCCCGCGATTCGGTCGGCTGGCTCGTGGCCGCCGCGCAGCTGGGGTACCTCGCCGGGCTGGTGCTGCTGGTGCCGCTGGGCGACATGCTCGACCGCAGGCGGCTGATCGCCACGCACCTGGGGCTGGTGGCCGCCGGGCTGGCGGTCACCGCGACCGCGCCCGCCGCGTGGCTGGCGTTCGCCGGTCTCGTGCTGGCCGGCGCGTTCGCGGTGGTCGTGCAGACCGCGGTCGCGTTCGCCGCGTCGATCTCCCCGCCCGGCGAGCGCGGCCGGAACCTCGGCGTCGTCACCTCAGGCGTGGTGGTCGGCATCCTCGGCGCGCGGGTGGTCACCGGGAGCCTGGCCGAGCTGTGGGGCTGGCGGAGCAGCTACCTCGCCCTCGCGGTCCTCGCGGCGGCCCTGTGCGTGCTCAGCCTCGTCGCGCTGCCCGCGGACGTCCGGACCGGCGCGGAACCGTACGGGCGGGTGCTCCGGTCGCTGGGCGGGCTGTTCACGCGACCGGTGTTCCTCGGGCGCGGGTTGATCGCGTTCTTCCTCTTCGCCTCGTTCGGCACGCTGTGGAGCGGGCTGGCGCTGCCGCTGGCCGGCGAGCCGTGGCGGCTGAGTGAGGCGCAGATCGGGCTGTTCGGGATCGCCGGGCTGGCCGGTGCCCTGGGTGCCGCGCGATCCGGACGCTGGGCCGACGCCGGGCACGGCGTCCGGGTCAGCGGCGTCGCGCTCGCCCTCCTGCTCGGCTCGTGGGCCGCGATCGGGCAGCTCGGCTGGTCGCTGGTGCTGCTGATCGCGGGGGTGGTCGTGCTCGACTTCGCCGTCCAGGCCGTGCACGTCGGCAACCAGCACGTCCTCACGAGCGCCTTCCCCGACCGGACCAGCAGCGCCATCGGCGGCTACATGGTCTTCTACTCGCTCGGCTCCGCGCTCGGCGCCACCGCGACGACCGCCCTGTTCGACGCCGCGGGCTGGACGGGCTGCGCCCTGCTGGGCGCGGCGTTCGCCCTGGGCGCGCTCGGCGCCTGGGCGGTCAGCGAACGCGGCCGTGCGCGCGTGCGCGCTGCCGTGGTCGTGCGCACTGTCCGCCGGTGACGTTTCAGGGGCCGCCGGTTCAAGCCGGGCCGGGCAGGCTGAGGAACGCGCGTCCTGGCTCGCCGGGCGAGGAGTGGCAGGTGACGACGGTCGACATCTCCGCAGAGCCACTGGCTCGCGGTGGGTGGAGGCGGACTAATGCATGTGGGAGCCCGGCACGCGGTTCGACGTGGTGACGACGCAGGTCCGCCCGGCGATGCCGCAACTGGGCTGGCCACGGCGGCGGCGATCACCAAGCGGTTGCGGGGCTGGGAGATCGCGACGGCCAAGGAGGTCCGGCGGCAGATGGGGCATGAGGGTGTCTGGAGGACGTGGTGGAGCGCCACCCGCCGGTGACGCCGGCTCGGCGCGGTGAAGGACCGGCCGCCGGTTCAAGCCGGGCCGGGCACGTCCTCGACGTGGACGACGTGCAGTTCCGTGGCGTCGCGGTGGCGTTTGGACCGCCCATAGAGTCCGATCGTGACGTCGGACTCCGCGGGCGGCTCGCCGGGCGCCACGTGCGTCAGGACGTCCGGGCGGTACGACGTGACCAGCCAGCCGCCACCCTCGTCGAGGGTGATCACCCCGAAGTCCCCGGCCGCGCCACCGGCGCGGACCGGGCCGAACGTCCGCAGGAGCTCCGTCGCCTGGTGGGCGAGGTCGCCCTCGGGCTCGGTCAGGACCACGCACGTTCCGTGTTCGAACAGGACCCACGGGCGCGCGCCGGTCAGAACCGTGCGCCAGACGCCGGCTCCGCTCATCGGGCCGCGGGCTGGAACAGCTCGACCAGGTTGCCCGCCGGGTCGGTGAGCAGGATCTGCCGTCCGCCCGGGCCGGCGACCGGCTCGCCGACGAACGACACCCCCTCGGCGCGCAGGCGCTCGATCTCCGCGTCCAGTTCCGGGACCACCAGGTGGATTCGGTTGCCACCACCGTCCATTCCGGACGGCGTGGCCCGCGCGCCGGAGCTCGCCGGGCCGGACAGCAGCAGCCGCAGGGGTCCGCGCACCACGTCGGCGAACGCGGGGGCCGCGCTGGTGTTCACCTCGAACCCCAGGTGCCCGGTGTAGAAGTCGACCGCGGCCTGGACGTCGTCGACCAGGTAGCGGACCGAGGCGTGTTCGGTCATCGCGCTGCTCCTCCGGTCAGGGCCGGCACCAGGTGCCGGACACGGACATCGATCTCCGCGGCCGTCGCGCGGAAACCCTCGTACCCCTCAGGCTCGGGAATGCTCCAGTGCGCCCGCCGCGCCCCCAGGTCCGGGCAGACCTCCCGCGCCTTGTCGCACAACGTGATCACGTGGTCGAACCGGCGCCGCGTCATCGAGCGGACGTCGCGGGGCCGCCCGGAAACCGCCACGCCCAGCTCGCGCAACACCCGCACCGCCGACGGGTGCAGGCGCTCCGCCGGCCGCACCCCGGCGCTCGCCGCCCGCACGCGCCCCTCGGTGTGGTGCCGCAGCAGCGCCTCGGCCATCGGCGAGCGCACGCTGTTCCCGGTGCACACGAACAACACGGCGATCCCCCGCCGCACCGGCACCGCGCCCGGACCCAGCGACGGGTGCAGCGCGGCCCCCGCCGCCGCCAGCCCGTCGCCGCATCGGCTCAGGTCGAGGTGGTAGTAGCTGTCCCGGCCGTCGAACGTGCTGCGCGCCGCGGTCACCAGACCGCCCTCGCGCAGCAGCCGCAGGTGGTAGGACACCAGGTTCTGCGGCTCACCGGTCAGCGCGACCAGTTCGCGGACACGCAGGTCCCCGTCCGCGAGCAGGCCGAGCAGCTGCCACCGCAGCGGGTGAGCGGCGAGCCGGAGGAAATCCGGAACCATCTCCAGATGATGCATCAAACCGCCTTGATACATCAAGCCCGTTTGACGAGTACCGCCCGCTCGATCTCCGCCGCCAGCAACGACGGCGCCTCCAGATCCACGAAGTGCCCGATGCCCTCCAGCGGCCGCCACTCCACGTCGCAGCCCGCGTCGCGGAAACTGTCCCGCGCCACGGCCGACGGCAGCGCCTCGTCCTCCAGCCCCCACACCAGCGTCACCGGCACCGGGATCGGGCGGTCGTAGGTGGCGTACAGCCGCGCCCGGGACAGCGGGAACACCAGCGTCGCGAAGATCGCCCGGTAGTAGTCGATCGGCGGGCCCAGATCGGCCGCCGACCGGAACCGGCCGACCAGCTCGTCCACCAGCTCCCGGTCCATCCGGCCCCGCGAGCCCTCCCGCAGCGTGAACGACAGCCGCAGCCCGGCGCGGCCCAGCCGGGTCGTCAGCAGGAACTCCGGCGCGAACGGCACCTGGAACGGCAGCACCCACGGGATCCGCAGCGGCTGCAGCTCCCGGAACGTCAGCGCGGCCCGAACCAGCGTGCGCGGATGGGTGCAGTTCACCACGACCAGCCGGCTGATCACCGGGCCGAACCGGTGCGCGAAGATCCACCCCAGCGCGCCGCCCCAGTCGTGCGCCACCAACGCGGGCCGGTCCAGCCCGAGCGCCTCGATGAGCAGCCGGACGTCGTCGGTGAGGGTGAAGACGTCGTAGCCCCGCCGCGGCCGGTCGCTGCAGGGGTAGCCGCGCAGGTCCGGCGCGTACACCCGCAGGCCCTCCAGCGCGGCCATCGTCGGCCGCCACCCGGCCGCGCCCTCCGGGAACCCGTGCAGCAGCAGGACCGGCGGGGCGTCGCGCGGGCCGTCGGCCAGCACGTGGAAGTCCAGCCCGTTCGCGGCGACCCGCAGGTGCTCAACCACGGTCGTCCTCCGGGAAGAACCGCTGCCCGCTCGGTTCCACGTGCTTGACCGCGTTCATGTCCTGCCGCAGTCGCGACAGCTGCTGGTAGACCTCCCGCCGCGCCCGGTTCTGGCTGCCCAGCGGCCGGTGCTCGGCGATGGTGTGCCACGGGTTGATCGACAGGCTGTCCGCCCGCGCGCGCTGCTCCCCCGGGTCGAGTTCCTGCCGGTCCAGCACCAGCGTCGCGACCCGCACCGGCGGCGACAACCGCTCCGGCCACACGATCGAGGCGTCCTCGACCGGCATCCGCCGCGGCTCGGTCTGCACCTGCAGGCACAGGTCGAACCCGGCCTGGCGCCGCGCGAGCGTGGCCCGCAGCGCCTCGGACAGGTAGTCGTCGGACGGGTTCCACGGCGCCCGCCCGCGCGCGCCCCGCGGCACGAACCGGTACTGCATCGCCCGTCCCCGGCCGAGCAGGTACGCCGCGCAGCTCCAGTACGGCGTGTCCAGCGGGCTGCTGTGCGTGCGGGCGTAGAGCCCCTGCATCACCAGGTCGGCGAGGTGGCTGTCCCGCGGGTTCACGAAGTACCACAGCGGCGAGTCGTTCCCGATCCGCCGCTGCAGCTTCGCGTTCTCCACCACGTCCGGTGTGGTGAACGTGGGCGCGCTGATGCCGGTGAGGTCCAGCGTGTGCCGCTCGTCGTCGAGCAGTTTCGGCCCCGGCACCCCGACGAGCTTGACACCGATGCTGAGCACCCCGTTGTCCTTCAGGTCGGGCGGGGCGAACGGCCCGGGACCGGCGAAGCGCACCCAGGCCGGGTAGGTCGCCGGGCGCGCGAACAGCCCGTGCCGCACCGGGAACGGCAGGCCGTCGTGGATCCGCAGCGAGCCGTGCACCACGCCGTAGGTCTTCGTGTTGCCTGCCCGCAGCGCGTGCCCGTGCGCGTAGTGCCGGTGCAGGAACCGGCTCATCAGGTCGACGATCTCGTCGGTGGCGGCGGCCTCCCCGGGCAGCGGCGTCTCCTCGGCGGGCACCGGCGAGCCGGGCACCCGGCCGCGGACCAGCGCGGCCTGCACGAGCGCCTGGACCGGCGGCCGGACCACGGCGTCGAAGGCCGGCCGCACCCACGGGTCGACCCGCCGCTCCGACGCGACCAGCCCGAGCACCGCGTCGTTGAGCAGTTTCAGCCAGTTCATCACGCCGCCAGGTACCGCAGTGCCGCCACGCCCGGCAGGAAGAAGTAGGCGCCGCCGCGGACCTGCACGAAGGACGGCAGCCCGCTGTGCCGCCGCCGCACCGGCGTGGCCTGCTCGGTGAACCGCGCGCCCCGCCCGTTCTTCGGCGCGACCAGCGGGTCGGCGTCGTCGTGCAGGCCGTTGAAGACCGGGCTGTTGATCCAGGTGTGCTGCACGAACTCGTACTGCCGGGCCAGGTTGGCGCTCAGGCACAGGAAGTGCAGCCCGCGTTCGTCCGGGCCGGAGCCGTCCGCGCCGGCGATGGTGTAGCTGCGGCCGCGGCGCAGCAGCCGGTGCCGGTTGTTGACCGCCACCGACTTCGGCGAGCCCGGGCCGGGGTCGAGCGAGTCGCGCGGGTTCGCGCGGCGCACGTGCGCGCCCAGCGGGCAGGACAGGCCGTGCGGATCCTCGGCGTGGTAGGCGAAGTCCTCTTCGGCGAGCGCGGGTTCGTCCCGCTCCGGGGCGAGGACGAGCGGCGCGCCGCTGGGCCACCGCCCCACCATCTTCGCCGCGAGCCGCCGGGCAGGCTGCTCGCCACCCGCCCGCTCGCGCAGGTGCGCCCAGAACCCGCCGACGTCCTGGCGCAACTGGCGGAACACCAGGTAGCTTCCGTCGCGGCCGAGGTCGGCGGCGCCGTCGGCGGTGCGCGGCAGCAGGCCACGCGGGTCGGCGTCGGCGGGCAGCAGCGGCCGCTCGGTGAGCCGCCCGTAGGCGTTGCGGTAGCCCAGGACGAACTCGCCGAGCTCGACGTCGCCGGGCGCGGCCTCCTCCCCCAGGCCGGACAGCTTCGGCTGGGACAGGCCGTCGCGGAAGCCGAACGGCTCGGTCGGGGTGAGCGGGTCGGTGGGCAGCGCGACGGTCAGGGACAGTCCCTCGCTTTCCCGTTTGATCTGGGCCACCCGCCGCCGCAGCGCGGTCGCGGTCGTCGCGTACACCAGGACCAGCAGGTGCACCGGCGCGGTGGACGGCCCGCCCCACGCCCACCGCCGCGGGTCGGCGTCGCCGGAGTCGCCGAGCAGGCGGCTGCGGTGCTCGGTGGTCATGCCCTCGGCGAAGGGCGCCGAGAACGAGTCGACGACCTCCGCGGGGACGCCGAGCGCGCGCATCCCGGCGGCGGTGAGGGCCACGTTGACCGCGGCCTCGGCCGGCTTGGCCGCCGCCGTGGACACCTGGGCGGCCAGGTTCCGCAGCGTCGCGCGTGCCGCCCGCTCGCCGGTGACCGCGAACAGCAGGAACGTGGCGTGCCGCAGCCCGCCGTAGCCGCGGACGAGCAGGCCCTGGGTGTCGCTGAAGTCGAGGGTCATCGCCGCCACCTCACAGCAGGGCCAGCCAGGACCGGGCCGCCTCCGCGTCGAGGTCGCGGGTGAGGCCGTCCCGGAGTGCGGAGTTGTCGTCGATGTTGCGTGCCGTCAGGTCGCCGTAGGCGGAGTACCAGACGGCGGGCAGCTGGTGGGCGCGCAGGTAGGACTTGAAGGCCTGCTCGTCCCGCGCCCCGCCCCACAGCAGCCACCGCGTGCGCGGGTAGCCGACGCCGTTGCTGAACACCGCGTTGAGCCCGGCGGACAGCTTGTCGATGAAGTCGTCCATGTAGCTTTCCAGGCTGCCGTCGTAGTTGCTGGCGAAGACGAGCCTGCGGCCGCCGTCGAGGTAGACCCACCGGGCGAAGTGGATGGTCCGCACCCCGGCCAGGCTGTCGGTGGCGTAGACGTGCCGGTTGAACCAGTCCAGTCCGAACAGGACGGTGCGCAGGGTGAAGTGCCGCACCGGCCCCGGTTTGACGTAGCCGGTGGCGGTGAACGGGTTCTGCACCCGGGTGTCCTCCTGCTGCGTCAGCTCCGCGAGCCGCGCCCGGGACACGGTCGCGCGTTCGGGTTCGTCGCGCAGCTCCTTGAGGCGGATCAGCACGGCCAGCGCCGGGACGACCGGCAGCAGCAGCGGCGCGACCGCGGGAACCGCGACCAGGTGCGCGGCCTCGCGCAGGCGGTGCCCCACCGCGGTGGGTGCCGCGGGCCGCAGCGCCCACGACAGGTCCGGTTGCTGCGCGACGAAGTCCCGGATCGCGCGGTGCACCGCCACCTCGCCGGTGCCCGTCCACTCCGGTTTCTCGTCGAGGAACTGCTCGATGCGTTCCCGCAGCCTCGCCTCGTCGCGGATCCGGGCCAGGCTCCGCCCGGTGCGGTGCACGTAGGTGGCGGCGGGCGGGATCTCGTGGTCGCGCAGCCACCGCACCCGGCCGCCCGCGGTGCGGGTTTCCGGGTACTCCTCGCACAGCCCGAGCAACGCGGACAGCGCGTCGCCGCGGGCGGCGGCGAGGTCGTGCAGGTGGGCCAGCACGGGCGTGTCCAGCTCGGCCATGTAGACCAGCGACTCGCGGCCGTCGCCGTCGGGCGGCAGCACGAACACCCGCGCGAAGTGCACCCCGGCCATGTCGCGGAACGGGCCGCCGTCGGAGTCGACGCCCTTGCGCAGCTCGTCGAGCAGCCCGGGCACGTCGCCCTCGTGGCCCTGCCGCAGCGGCGCCCGGATGGTGAGCGGGACCTGGTGCGGCGACGGGCGGGCCGCGGCGCCGGTGCCGGGCCTGCGCAGCAGGAACCAGCCGACCCGGCGCCGCCACAGCCACACCACGCCGAGGTAGAGGTCCTTGGCCACCAGCCGGATCTCGTCCCGCACCCCGCGGGCCACCAGCGAGGTCTTGGAGTAGTCGATGACGACGCACTCCCGGCCGTCCACCCAGCTGTGCCCGGGCGCGACGGCCGCCTTGATCGCGGTCACGCCGACCGGGCCGACGCGGTTCGCCAGGGTCCGGCCCGCGGGGTCGAAGACCTTGCCGCGCCAGGCGACCGAGCGGGCGAGGGCGGCGACCAGCCGGTTGACCGGCGTGCCCGGCGCGAGCACCGCGGTGCCGTCCATCGGCCCGTGCGGCACTTCGCCGGGCGGGCTGGCCCGGAACAGCCGGTCCAGCTCGTCGTGGGTCGCGCGCAGCAGCGCGGCCTCGTCCACGACGGTCATGTCCGCACCTCCCACGCGGCGAACGCGTTGTCCACCGTCGCGAGCACCGGCCGCAGGCCCGGGTAGTGCCGGGTGAGGACGGTGGCCATCGAGTTGTCCCGGATCCACGCCAGCCCGGCGTCGGAGTAGACCTGCGGCGTGTAGTACTCGGTGAAGAACCGGTCGCTGTTGAGCCGCCGCGACGCCATCAGGACGAAGATGCGGAACGCCGTGTCGCTGAACGCGAAGCCCTCCGGGCGGCGCTCGGCGAACATGCCGACCGTCAGGTCGACCTGCTCGATGTCGCCGTCGTAGGCGCGGCGGATCTCCTCGGCCCACTCCGGGTCGGCGGTCAGGTCGCGGAAGTCCCGCGCCGGCGGCAGGTGCAGCAGGCGGCGGAACTCGTTGTACCGCGGCACGCCGAGCTCCCGCGAGCGCAGGATGTCGGTGGCGGCGAGGTCCTGCAGGTGCCCGTCCGGGCGCTGGAACTGCTGCAGGTGCTTGGGGAAGTTGTGCAGCGTGACCAGGCCCGGCGGCAGGGTGCCGAAGGAGTACAGCAGATCGGTCATGCCGATGCTGTTGAGGACCTTGAGCGCGTTGGCGCCGGAGATGTCGGGGAACTCGCAGTCCAGGATCGTGGCGTCGTCCCCGGCCGAGCGCAGGCTCCAGGTGTCGCGCACCAGCGGGTGCATCCGGTACACCGCGACGAACTCCTCGGTCAGCGCGAACGGCACCCCGTAGTGGTCGGTCGCGCCGCCCGGGATCCCGCTGACCACCTCGCTGCCGCTGATGCGGCCGAACAGCCGGTGCACCCGCTCCCCTGCCAGGCCGAACCAGTTGGCCCGCAGCGCGGCCTTCGTGGTCGGGTGGCTGATCACCGCGGGCGTCCACTCCACGGTGTGGATCTTCGCCAGCAGCGCCGAGGTGACCAGGCGCGCGCGCTGGAACAGCTCCTCGTCCGGCCACGACGGGTACTCGGCGTGCAGCCGGTCGCAGATCGCGTTGTGCTCCAACGTGAACAGCGTGCGCAGCATCTCGGTGCCGAGCCAGAAGCCGGGGACCAGCGCGGGGTCGCGGGACGGGTCGTCGGGAATCGGCAGCAGGCCGTTGTCGAGCACCCGCAGCTTGCCCTGCTCGCCGCTGCGCAGCCAGCCCTGCTCCTCGCCGGTGACGCCGTAGATCTGCGAGCCGTCCCACCAGTGGGTGAGCACGTTGACGCGGGTCTGGGGCATCGACGCGCCCGGCGGGCGGGTCGGGTCGTCGGGCGTGCGCATGATGCGCATGGGCTTGTCCGGCCAGGTGTCGTCGTCGGCCAGCGGCACCACCCACGGGTTCTCCTTCGGGCTGGTGCCGTGGCTGAACCAGTCGCGGATCATGAACTGCAGCCACGCGGCCACCAGCGAGTTCACCGACGTGGCAGGCACGAACGTGGTGCGGGTCAGCAGTTTCCGGCTGATCTCGCGCGGGCTCGGCTTCAGCACGGCGTCCTCGGTGGCCGGGGTGATCTCGTCGAGCGGGATGTTGCGGCCGAACCGCGCGCCGGCCATGCCCATCGCGGGCTCGGTCAGGTCGTTGTGGCTGCCGTCGACGGACCGGCTCACCAGGTGATCGGGCGTGAGCGGCGGCACCGGCGGCGTGCCCATCGCCGGCAGGCGGCTCGTGTCGTGCAGGTTCTCCTGGCGCAGCCTGGTGCGCAGGCCGATCAGGTCGAGCAGGCCGAGCGGGACCGGCAGCCGGTCCCAGCCCACCACCCGGTCGACCATTCCGGTGATCATGGTGAAGGCCCGCCAGGGCAGGCTGGTGCGATATGTCCGGGTGGTGTTTTCTTGATCGGCCATCGCGGGTTCCCCCGTATTCGTCGGTTGCGCGAATGGACGTGCGAAGATCGGCGCCTTGCCTGCCAGCGTGCGTCGCGAAACGCCCAGCGTGGCACCGGATCACGCGCCCTGTCCAGTACCCGGATGGCCCAAGTGCGCGGGGCCGCTGCGAGAATTTCACCAACACCGGCGGCCGGGCGATCGCACATTTCCCGGGTAGCCTGAAAAAGGCCGGAATCGAATCTCCGCGGAATTGTCGTCGCCGGAGGTGGAAATGATGTCCACGACCACCGTCCCCGCCCGCGCCGCAGTTCCCCGCGCGGCCCTGCCCGACGCGCTGGCGGTCGGCGCGCTGGTGCTGGCGCCGAACCTGGCGCAGGGGCTGTTCGCGCGCAGGCCCGCCGTGGTCCGGGCGGCGGCGGCCGCCGGGGTGGACGGCGCGGCGGTGCGGCAGCTGTCGGCGATGGCCAGCCGGAGCACGCGGCCGGTGCGCGTCGGCGGGACCGTGCTGCTGCTCGACCCGCGCGACGCCGACCGGGTGCTCGAGGGGCCGGTCGACGTCTACGCGGGCGATCCGGATCCGAAACGCCGTGGCATGGCGCACTTCCAGCCCGGCGCGGTGACGATTTCGCGGGGCGAGGCGTGGCGGGAGCGGCGCCGGTTCACCGACGCGGTGCTCGCGTCGGCGCCCGCCCTCGCGCCGCGCGTGGCGGAGTGCGTGGCGGAGGAGATCGCCCGGCTGCCCGCGCGGACCGGGTGGCGGCCGTGGAACCGGGCGTTCCAGCGGATCGCACGCCGGATCGTGCTGGGCGACGAGGCCGCCGGCGACGACGCGCTGTCGGTGACGCTGGAGGGGATGATGGCCGAGGCGAACCGGTTGCCGCGCCGGCCGTCCCGGCGCCTGCCGGCCTTCCGCGCGAGCGTCGAGGGCCACCTGGAACGGGCCGAGCCGGGCAGTCTGGCCGCGGCGATCGCCGACACGCCGGCCGGTCCGGACACCGAGCCGTGCGCGCAGGTGACGCACTGGTTGTTCGCGCTCGGCGACACGCTGGCGGCCAACGCGCTGCGGGCGCTCGCGGTGCTCGGCCAGCGCCCGGCGGACGCCGAACGAGCCCTGGCGGAGGCGGACCACGCGGCGGCGTGCCTGCAGGAGACGATGCGGTTGTGGCCGACCACGCCGATGCTGTCCAGGGAGACGCGCGCCGAGGTGGTGTGGGACGACGGGACGGTCCTGCCTGCCGGGACGCGGATCCTGGTGGTGAACACGTTCTTCCACCGCGACCCGGCGCACGTGCCCGACGCGGACGCCTTCGTGCCGGAGCGGTGGCTGGAGGGCACGCCGGCGGGGGTGAACCACTTCAGCCGCGGCCCCCAACGCTGCGCCGGAGCAGACCTGGCTGTGCTCACCGGCCGCGAAGCGCTCCGGGCGGCGTTGATGCGGACCCTGACCATCCGCACCCCGCGGCTACCCCCGGAGCCGCCGATGCCGTACGCGCTCGACCACTTCCGCATCGAAGCCGTCCTCGCGTAGAGCCGCGTCACCGTCAGCCGGCCCGGGGGCGGTGGTTCGACAGCCCCAGGGTGAACCAGTTCAGCCGCGGCCCCCAGCGCCGCCCGCCGCGACCGGCTCGCCGCTCGGACCGAGAAGCTACAGCCGCGTCACGGTCAGGCGCACCGCGCCGGAGTTGCGGCCGTAGAAGCCCCACGCGTCGTTGGCGAAGGCGTAGAAGTACCCGGGCTCGGTGACCTCGTGGGCGGTGCCCGTGCCGATCGCGATCCGTTCGTGCTCCGGGTCCGCTCCGCTGCGGTCGCTGTCGTTGGCGACGTAGCCGACGAGGAACAGCCACGGCAGGTCCACCTCGCGCGGCGCCAGCGGGGCGTGCGCGCCGCGGGCGCCGCGCACGAGCCGGTACAGCCCGACCGCCTCGCCGACCGCGGTGCCCGCGAGCCGGCGCAGGCTCAGCCCCCGCAGCAGCGGGGTCCCGCGCGGCCCGCACCAGTCCACCCCGTCCGACCACTGCCCCGCCGCGGCGAAGGTGTACCGGCCGGGCTCCAGGTAGAGCCCGGTGTCGGTCCACAGCTCCTCCGCCGCGACCTCGACCGTCGCCTGCTGGCCGCTGCCCAGGATGCGCGTCCGCCGGTACGGGCCGCCCGTGATCGGCTGCGCCTGCTGCCGTTCGAGCGCCGACGGGTCCAGCGCCCCGCCAGGGCCGCCGGGCACGACGGCGGGCACCGCACGCGGCCGGTGGTGCAGGCCGACCTCCAGCAGCGGCTGCAGCAGCGGGTCCACCAGCGGCGGCGCGACCCCGAACACGCCGCGGTCGTCGTCGTGCAGCACGCCGGCCGGGTCCGGCGCGAGGCGGGCCAGCGCGGGCGGGTGGAAGGCGATGCCCGCGCACTTGGCCGCCTCGTCGGTCATCCACTGCAGCGAGATGTCGCTCAGCCCGGTCTCCCGGTGCCCGCCGCCGACGTCCATGTGGCTGCCGGGGAACCAGCGTTCCGCCATGTCGGTGCTGCCGTTGGGCGTCCACCGCGTCGGGGTGAAGGGCCGTCGCCACTCGTCCAGGGCCAGCGCGTGCCGCGCGTACGGGATGTGCGGGTTCAGCTCGACGTCGTGGAACCGGTAGCGCGAGCCCGGGGTCAGTTCGCTGAGCCCGGCGAAGTAGCCGGGCACGCCGAGCGCGCCCACGGTGTCCCACACGCCGATGAAGTCGATCGGGATGTCCGCGGCCCGCTCCGGGTCGAAGTGGAACCGCAGGCCGGCGCGCCACGTGTCGCCGGGCGAGCGGGTGCGGTAGTGCCGGTAGGCGCGGGCGGCCAGCAGCCCGCTGGTGCGCGAGTCGACCTCGCGCAGGTCGAGCAGGCCCGACTCCTTCACCAGCCCGGCGAGGCTGCGGGCGGTGAAGGCGCCGCGGCTGAACCCGAACAACGCGATCTGGTCGCCGGGGCGGTAGGTGGTGCACAGCCACAGGTAGGCGGACACGATGTCCTTCGGCAGACCGGCGCCGATCGCGCCCGCGGCGAGCCTGCTCAGCAGCCCGCCCCGCGTGCCGACCCCGCGCCGGTAGCTCGACAACTGCTCGCGGCCGCTGCTGTCGGCGGCGGCGAGCGCGTTGTGCAGGCGGCGCACGTTGGTGACCGCGTCCAGTTCGGGGTCGCACCAGGTGCCGTCGCAGCACACGATCAGCCTTCGGGACATGACCGTCCTCCCCGTCGAGGGCCTCCGCAGCGGTATAGCCAACCGCGGCCTAGGCCGCCTAGAGCCGAAGGTCACGATCTGCGCGCGGACCCTTGACCAGGCGCGCGCCGAGGTGCTTACTGCCCGGAAAGTCCGTATCGGGCTCGGAGGTGGTCATGGTCGGCGCATCCGGAAGGCCGGTACCCCCGGCCGCGGTCGGTGAGCACCATATCGGCGTCAGCAGGCCCCCGCTCACGGTGGACGACCTGCCGGAGCCGGAGGAGGTGTTCCGGGTCCGCCGGCTGGGGCCGGCGCAGGTCGTCCAGTTCGTGATCGGGCCGAGCCTGATCGCGCTGGGCATTTCCGTCGGCAGCGGCGAGTGGCTGCTGGGGCCGCAGGCGGTGGGCACGTTCGGGTTCGTCGGGGTCGGCTGGGTCATCACGGTCTCCGCGCTGTTGCAGACCTTCTACAACGTCGAGGTCTCCCGCTACGTGGTGGCCACCGGCGAGGTGCCGATCGTCGGGTTCGGGCGGGTGCCGCCGGGGGCCAAGCTGTGGATCCCGTTCTCCTTGCTGGTGCTGTACTTCGCGTTCATCTTCGGCGGCTGGGCGGCCGGCGCCGGCCAGGGGCTGTTCGCGCTCATCGCGGGCCGCCCGCACCGCTCCGGCGAACTGGAGTACGTCCGCCTGCTCGGCATCGGGCTGCTGCTGGTGGTCTTCCTGATCACGGTGCTGGCGCGCAAGATCTCCCGCAGCCTGGAGCTCGCGAACTGGCTGATGGTCGGCGCGATCATCGTCATCCTGCTGGTCGTGACGCTGGCGATCGTGCCGGGATCGGTGTGGTGGGACGGGATCCGCGGCCTCGTCACGCCCGCCGCACCGCCGGAGGGCATCACCGCGACCCAGCTGGGCGGGCTGGCCGGGTTCACCGCGCTGGCGTCCGGGCTGAACTGGTACGTGATGAACCACTACCGCGACAAGGGTTACGGCATGGGCTACCGCGTCGGGTTCATCGCGGGCCTGCGCGGGGAACGCAGCCAGCTCCGGCACGTCGGCGTCACCTTCCCCGACGACGCGGCGAACACGAGCCGCTGGCGGCGGTGGTACCGGCTGCTGCTGGTGGACCAGTGGGCGGTGTTCTTCGTCGGCGCGATGATCGGCATGCTGCTGCCGACGGTGCTGATGTCGCACATCGTGGCGACCAGCGGGCAGCGGCCGACGACGGCGAACGTCCCGACGTTCACCGCGACGCAGCTCGGCGCCGAGTACGGGACGTGGATGTTCTACCTGATGCTCGTCGTCGGCGTGCTGATCCTGTTCTCCACGCAGCTGGGCATCTTCGAAGCGCTGGTGCGCAACTTCACCGACGCCACGCACGCGTCGAGCCCGCGCATCCGCCGCCTGATCGAGGGCGACCCGCGCCGGTTCTACTTCCCGTTCATGCTGCTCGTGCTGGCGGTGATCGCCGGCGCGATGCACCTGGCGCTGCCTACGGACCTGGTCCAGACCTCGGCGAACATGTCGAACCTGGGCGCGCTGATCTTCCCGTTCGCGTTGATGTACCTCAACTCGCGGCTGCCGAAGGCGGCGCGGCCCCGGCCGTGGCACTACGTGATCCTGGTGCTGAACTTCCTGTTCTTCGGGTTCTTCTTCGTCAACTTCGTGTACGAGCTGTTCACCGGAGGCGCCCTGGTCAAGTTCTAGCGCGACGCCAGGCGGACCACCGTGATGTCGGGCGGGGCGCCGACCCGCACCGGTGGTCCCCACGCCCCCGCGCCGCGGGTGACGTAGAGCTGCGTGCCGCCGTGGCGGGTCAGCCCGGCCAGGGTGTGCTGGATGCCGGACACCACCAGGTGCCCCGGCCAGAACTGCCCGCCGTGCGTGTGGCCGGACAGCTGGAGGTCCACCCCGTGCGCCACCGCCTCACCGATCAGGATCGGCTGGTGCGCCAGCAACAGCGTGGTCCGCGCGGGATCCCGGCCGCCGAGCGCCTTCGCGAAGTCCGGGCCCTCGCCCTCGTCTGCGCTCACGTCGTTGACGCCGGCCAGGTCGAACCCGGGCAGCTCGACGCGCTCGTTGGCCAGCAGCCGCATGCCGAGGTTCCGCACGTGGTCCACCCACTGCCCGGCGCCGGAGATGTACTCGTGGTTGCCGGTCACGAAGAAGGTGCCGTGCCGCGAGCGCAGCCCGGCCAGCGGCGCCACCGCGGGCGCGAGGTCCTCCACGTCGCCGTCGACCAGGTCGCCCACGACGGCCACCAGGTCCGGCGCGGTCGCGTTGATCGTGTCCACCACGTGCTGCGCGAACCCACGGCCCAGCAGCGGGCCGACGTGGATGTCGCTGACCACCGCGATGCGGAACCCGTCCGCGCCGGGCGGCAGTTTCGCCAGCGGCACGGTCACGTCCAGCACGCGGGGCCCGCTGAACAGGCTGTGCACGCCGTAGCCGACGGTGCCCGCCACCGCGGCGACGGTCGCGCCGCCAACGACGCGAGACACGAACACCCGCCGCGTCACCGCCGTCTCCTCCGGCACCGGCCCGGTGTCGCGGCGGGCGAGCCGGCGGCGCAGCAGCGGGCGCACCACCTCGCCGGCCAGCAGGGCCAGCAGCAGGTAGACGCACACCGCCATCCAGACGAACCCGGGCCACGACACCACCTGGACCAGCCAGTACGGCGCGTCGGCGAACTCGCTCAGCGGCGCGGCCACCATGAGCACCGGCCCGGCCACGAGCGTCCCGGTCGCGACCCGCCGCCACCCCGAGCCACGCGGCAGCGCGTCGCGGACCAGGCGGCGCCAGGCCCACCAGTGGAACGCGGCCACCGCCGCCAGCCCGACGACGAGCACCACGGCGATGATCACGACCACGCGGCTCGCATCCCAGATCGGTCACGGAGTGTGTTCCGGATCACATTACCGCTACACTATCTGGCTACGCTTCCCGAGCCACCCCCACGGGGAGGAGTCGACAAATGAACGACTTCTTCGGTTCACGGCACACCAGGCGGGACGTGCTGCGCGCGGCGGCAGCCCTCACGCTGGGGTCGGCGGCGCTCGGCGCCTGCGCCTCGGAGGAGGACACCGGCGGTGTGGGCACCGCGCCGGGGCAGGCGCCGCAGGAGGTCTTCACCGAACCCACGGCGAGGCTCTCCGGCGATCTGCGGATCCTGCTGTGGAGCCACTTCGTGCCCAGCCACGACGAGTGGTTCGACCGGTTCGCGCGCGACTGGGGCTCCCGCGTCGGCGTCAACGTCACGGTCGACCACATCGACCAGGCCCAGATCCCGACCCGCATCGCGGCCGAGATCCAGGCCCGTCAGGGGCACGACCTGATCCAGTACATCGCGACGCTGTCCCAGTTCGAGCCGAGCGTGCTGGACATGAGGGACCTGGTCGCCGAGGCGAACCGGCGCTGGGGCCAGCAGCTGCCGCTGTGCGAGAAGTCCAGCCGCAACCCGGCGACCGGGAAGTTCTACGCCTACTCCCCCGGCTGGGTGCCCGACCCCGGCAACTACCGCCGCTCGCTGTGGGAGCCGGTCGGGATGCCGAACGGTCCGTCCACCTGGGACGAGCTGCTCACCGGGGCCGCGGAGATCAAGCGCAGCAAGGGCGTCCCGCTCGGCCTGGGCATGTCGCAGGAGATCGACTCGAACATGGTGCTGCGGGCCCTGATGTGGTCCTACGGCGCCTCGGTGCAGGACGAGAACGAGCGCGTGGTGATCAACTCGCCGGAGACGATCGCGGCCATCGAGTACATGACGCGGCTCTACCAGCAGGCGATGACGCCCGAGGTGTTCTCCTGGAACGCGGCCAGCAACAACCAGGGCCTGGTCGCGGGCAAGCTGTCCTACATCGTCAACTCGATCTCGGCGTGGCGCACCGCGGCGACCTCCAACCCGGACGTCGCCGACGACACCTTCTTCGTCCCGGCGCTGCGCGGGCCGCAGGCGGCGCTGGCCGCGCAGCACGTGCTCTACAACTGGATCGTCCCGCAGCACGCCACCGGCGCCGACGCGGCGAAGGAGTTCCTGCTGCACTACACCGCCAACTTCAAGGCGGCCACCTACGCGTCCAAGCTGTACGACTTCTGCGCGTGGTCCGGCCTCACGCCGGAGCTGCCCGGCTGGCTCGCCGCCGACCCGTTCGGCTCGAAACCGCCGGACAAGCTGAAGCTGCTGGCCGACGCGATCCCGTGGAGCGCCAACATCGGGCACCCCGGCCCCGCCAGCACCGCGATCGGCGAGGTGTTCAGCACGTTCGTCGTGCCCAACATGTTCGCCAGGGCGGCACGCGGCGAGATGACGCCGCAGCAGTCGGTGGCCGAGGCCGAGAACCAGGTCAACGCCATCTTCGCGAAGTGGCGCGCGGCCGGGCTCGTCGGCGGCTGAGTGCCATGGCGGTCGTCGAGGTCCGGGAACTGGTCAAGGAGTTCGACGGCGGGCGGGTGCACGCCATCGACGGGGTGAGCCTGGCCGCCGCGGCCGGCGAGTACCTGGTGCTGCTCGGCCCCTCCGGCTGCGGCAAGACGACGCTGCTGCGCACCATCGCCGGCCTGGAGCAGCCGACCAGCGGGGACGTGCTGATCGGCGGGCACGTGGTGACCGGGCTGCCGCCGCGGGCGCGGCAGATCGCGATGGTGTTCCAGAGCTACGCGCTCTACCCGCACAAGACGGTGCTCGCCAACATCGTCTTCCCGCTGCGCGCGGCCGGCATGGACCGCGAGGAGCGGGAACGCAAGGCGCGCTGGGCGGCCGGCCTGCTGGGCATCGAGCAGCTGCTGGACCGCAAGCCGCGGCAGCTGTCCGGCGGCGAGCGCCAGCGGGTCGCGCTGGCCCGCGCGATGGTGCGCGACCCGCAGGTGTTCCTGCTCGACGAGCCGCTGTCCAACCTGGACGCCAAGCTGCGGGCCAGCGCCCGGGACGAGCTGAAGCGCTTCCAGCAGGACCTGGGCACCACCACGATCTACGTGACCCACGACCAGGCCGAGGCGATGGGCCTCGGCGACCGGATCGCGGTGCTCAACGCGGGCCGGGTGTGCCAGGCGGGCCCGCCGGTGGAGGTCTACGACGACCCGGCCGACACGTTCGTCGCGACGTTCATCGGGTCGCCGCCGATGAACCTCATCCCGCACGACGGCAGGCTCGTCGGGTTCCGCCCGGAGCACCTGCTGCCCGCGGAGGTGGTCAGCGGCGAGCGGGTCACGGTGCCGCTGGAGGTGGACCGGATGGAGTACCTCTCCGGCGACCGGCACGTGTACGGCACGGTGTCCCGGATCGGCGAGCGGACCCGCGTCGTCGCCCGGCTGCCGGCCACTGTGGACACCCCCATCACGCCCGGGGAGACGCACTCCTTCGCCGTGCCCGCGCGGCGGTTGCGGTTCTTCGACTCCGCGACGGGGCAGCGGGCGGCCCCGGTGCGGCTGGACGGCTGACATGGCGACCACCGCGGACACCGCCACCCGGCCCGGGGTGACCACCGCGCGCCGCCGGATGGCCGACCGGGACGGCGTGCTGGCGTGGGCGTTCCTGGTGCCCAGCATCCTCTACATCGTCGCGCTGATCGGCGTGCCGTTCGTGCTCGCCATCGCGTTCGCGTTCTCCGACGTGAGCGCGGGCGACCCGTCGTTCGACTGGGTCGGGCTGCGCAACTTCGAGGCCGTGCTGGACGACCCGGTGTTCTGGCGGTCGCTGCGCAACACGTTCCTGTTCACGGCCGTGTCGATGGTGCTGATCGTGCTGCTGGGCAAGGTGCTGGCCAACATCCTGGTCGCCGACTTCCGCGGCAAGTGGGTGGTGCGGTTCCTCGTCCTGCTGCCGTGGACCACGCCGGTCGCGCTGTCGTCGATCTCGTGGCTGTGGCTGCTGGACTCGATCTACTCGCCGATCGACTGGGTGCTGCGGCAGTTCGGCGCGCTCGGCCCGGCGGAGAACGCGTACTGGCTCGGCCGGCCGGGCCTGGCGATGGGGTCGCTGATCGCGGTACACGTGTGGCGGCTGGTGCCGCTGGCCGCGGTGATCATGATGGCCGGGCTGATGTCGATCCCGAAGGACATCGACGAGGCGGCCCGCGTCGACGGGGCCGGGTACTGGCGCCGGATGTTCGAGATCACCGTGCCGCTGGTGCTGCCGGTGGCCGCGATCGCCGCGTTGTTCGGCGCGATCTTCACGTTCACCGACATGGCCGTGGTCCGGGTGCTCACCCGCGGTGGGCCGAACGACGCCACGCAGGTGCTCGCGAGCTGGGCGTTCTACCGCGGCATCGACGGCGGTGACGTGGCCCAGGGCGCGGTCATCGCGTTGTTCCTGTTCCCGCTGCTGCTCGCCGCCGCCGTGCTCATCCTGCGCGCGGTGCGCCGGATCGAGGTGCGATGACCACCATCGAGGAGGCTTCCCGGCAGCGGCGCCGCTACGCGCGGCGGCACACCTCGGCGCGGATCGGGCTGTACGTCGCGGCGATCCTGGCGGCCCTGATCTGCGCGGCGCCGTTCCTGTGGAGCCTGATCACCGCGTTCAAGCAGAACCGGGACCTGTACAACCCGGTGAACAACCCGTTCCTGTTCAACCGGCCGCCGACGCCCGACCACGTCACCTACCTGTTCACCGACACCGCGTTCGGCACGTTCGTGGTCAACACCCTGCTGGTCGGGGTGCTGGTCGTGCTGATCACGCTCGCGTTCGGGCTGCCCGCCGCGTACGCGCTGGCGCGGCTGGACCGCCCGTGGTCCGGGCCGATGGCGATCGGGATCTTCCTCGTCTACCTGGTGCCGCCGAGCCTGTTGTTCCTGGCGCTGTCGCGGATGGTGGTGGCGGTCGGGCTGCAGGACTCGACGTGGTCGCTGGTGCTGGTCTACCCGACCATCACGATCCCGGTGTCGACCTGGTTGCTCATGGGGTTCCTCAAGACGATCCCGAAGGACATCGAGGAACAGGCGATGGTCGACGGGTACAGCCGGGTGGGCGCGTTCCTGCGCGCGGTGGTGCCGCTGGCGTTCCCCGGCATCGTCGCGGTGATCGTGTTCGCGTTCACCCTGACCGCGAGCGAGTTCATCTACGCGCTGGCGTTCGTCGCGCCGACGGGCCAGATGCCGGTGAGCACCGGGGTGCCGACGCAGCTCATCCGGGGCGACGTGTTCTTCTGGCAGTCGCTGCAGGCCGCGACGGTGCTCGTGGCGGTGCCGATCGCGTTCGTCTTCAACTGGTTCCTGGACCGCTTCGTCGCCGGGTTCACCATGGGCGCGGTCAAGGAGTGATCAGCTCATCGTGCCGAGGATCTGCTCGTTCCACCAGTAGTAGAGGTGCTCCAGCTGCTCCGGGGTGACGGCGTCCGGCGAGGACAGGTTGCCGACGATCAGCGTGCGCGTGTCGACCCACCACAGCTGGCCGGCGCCCTGCGTGGTGAAGCAGGTGAGGAACTCACCGTCGAGCGGGCCGGCGGTGTCGCGGTAGTAGAGGCCGTAGATGTTCGAGCGGCTCAACGGGTCGCAGCCGCCGTGCCCGTCGTCGCGGCGCAGCTGGAACGTGGTGACGAGCTGCTGGAAGAAGGCGTCCTGCGCGGCGCGGTCGGCGAAGGAGTGGAAGTAGGCCTCCGCGGGCGGGCCCCAGCGCGGGTTCCAGGTGTTGGACTCGGTGCACATCACCGTGGCGAGCGCGCCCTCCTGGCGGTATTCGGCGCCGGTGCGGCAGCTGGCGTTGCCGCGGTAGGCGGTGGGGATCGCGGCGAGCAGGGCGGTCTCCGGGTCGGCGGCGGTGCTGGTCGCGGTCGTGGGTTCGCTGCTCGATGTCGTGGGCTCGGTGGTGGGTTGGCTGGTTGTGGGCTGGGTCGTGGTGGTGCCCGCGCCTGCCTGGCCGCCACCGCCGCGGTTGAGCAGCACGACGGTGACCACGGCCGCGATCACCAGGACCGCCGCGACCGCGGTGATCCACACCGCGCGGTGCGGGGGTCCGGTGTGGACGGATGCGCCCGCTCGTGGTGACGGGTGCGCGCCGGGAGTGCTCCACGCGGCCTGCGTCGTACCGGCGGGCGGGGTGCCCAGCGGCGGCCGGCCGCCGGGCGGTGTCCCCAGCGGCGGCCGGCCGGCGGGCGGTTTCCTGGCAGGCAGTGCACCGACGGGCGCTGTCCCGGCAGGCGGTGTCCCGGCAGGCGGTGTCCCGGCGGGCAGCGCTCCGGCGGGCAGCGCCCCGGCGGGCAGCGCCCCGGCAGGTGGCGTCGGGTGCGCGGCCCAGCCCGGCGCGGCGAGCGCCTGCCGGGCGGCGGCGATCAGCTGCCCGGCCGTGGCGAACCGCTCCGCCGGGTCCTTCGCCATGCCACGCAACAGCACGTCGTCCAGCGCGGGCGGCAGGTTCGCGAGCGCGGACGCACGCGGCGGCGGGTCCTGCAGGTGGGCGCGCACCTGGGCGAGCGGCTCGGCCGCGGGGAACGGCCGCCGCCCGGTGAGGCACTCGAACAGCACGCACGCCAGGGCGTACACGTCGACCCGGCCGTCGACGGGCGCGTCCCCGAACCGCTCCGGCGCCATGTAGTCGAGCGTGCCGATCACGGCGCCGGACTGCGTGATCGCGGTGGCGTCCGGTCCCGCGCTCCGGGCGATCCCGAAGTCCACCAGGTACACGAAATCGGCCGGCGTCACCAGGATGTTGGACGGCTTGACGTCGCGGTGCACGAGCCCGTCGGCGTGCGCCGCGTCGAGCGCGCCGGCCACCTGGGCGAGCAGCGCCAGCGCGCGGGCGGGAGGCATCGGGCCCGCCGCCAGCATTTCCTTGAGGTCGGTGCCCTCCACCAGCCGCATGTCGAGGTAGAGGCGGCCGTCGATCTCGCCGAACGCGTGGATCGGGATGACGTGCGGCTCCCGCAGCCGCGCCACGATCTGCGACTCGCGGCGGAACCGCGCGCGGTACGCCTCGTCGGCGACGAACGGTTCGCTGAGCCGTTTCAGCGCGACGACGCGGTCGTGGGCCGTGTCGTAGGCGCGGTGCACCTCGCCCATCCCGCCCCGGCCGAGCAGTTCCTCGATGCGGTACGGGCCGAACGTCTCGGCGGACATGGCGCTCCCGGGCAAGATCGGCGGACCAGCCGATCGTAGCCACGGCGGGGCGCGGGCGGGCGCGTTGCCGGGAAGCACCCGCCCGCGCCGGGAGTCAGAACTTTTCGACCGCCACGGCGTTGTAGGTGGTCTCCGGCGTCGGCGGGGTGGTGAAGCGGGCGTTGACGAGGTAGAAGCGCTTGCCCCACTCGGCGACGGTGGCCGGGACGTCGAAGCGCGGGTCGCTCCGCTGTTCGACGACGCGGGCGCTGGTGCCGTCGGCGGACAGCTCCAGCTTGGCCAGCAGGTTCAGGCGGTTCTGCACCGCGTACAGGGTGCGGCCCTCGCGCAGCAGGCCGTCGTTGTTCGGCAGGGCGGCCACGTCGACCTGAGTGGTGACACCGGTGGCCGGGTCGATGCGGAACAACAGGCCCGTGTTGGACTGCCCGGCGATCAGGGCCTTGCGGTCGGGTGTGGTGACGATGCCGTTGAGGTTGGTCTCGCCCGCCACGACCGCGAGGTCCCCGGTGAGCGGGACGTGGACCGCTTCGGCGGGGAGTTCGCCGTTCCGGCCCAGCGGCAGCTTGTAGAGCACCGGGCGGCGGGAGTCGGTGAACCACACGGCGTCCTTGGTGATCACCAGGTCGTTGACGAACGTGTCGGTGGTCTGGAACCGGTAGCTCGCGAGGCCCGCGCCGGTGCGGGCGTCGATCACGCGGGCGTCGCCGCCCGTGCCGCCCGCGACGAACAGCCGGGCGTGCCGCGAGTCGACCTTGATGCCCAGCGAGGGCGTGCCCGGCCCCGGCGACAGGAGGCTCCCCCGGCCGGTGCGGAGGTCGACCTGCTGGATGCGGCCGTCCACGCGGGAGCCGAAGTAGGCGGTCGGCCAGGCGCCGATCGCGATGCCCTCCGGCTGGAACCCGGCGGGCAGGGCCAGTTCGGCGGGGAACGCCCCGGGCCGGGCCGTCGCCGGCGCCACCGACAGGGCGCCGATCACCAGCAGGGACAGGACCAGTGTGCAGACGCGTCTCATCCGCGGACCTCCTCCGTGGTGCTGTGCCGTCTCCGGCCCAGTTTGTCCGGTACCCCGGGGTCCGACAATCTTAAGTGTTGACTTATATAAGCCACGACTGACAGACTGGGCGTGTGCACGCGTTCGATGTGCTGGGCGACCCGGTTCGCCGGCGGATCCTGGAGCTCCTGGCCGACGGGGAACAGGCGTCGGGGGCGATCGCCGCGGTCATCCGGGAGGAGTTCGGCATCTCCCAGCCGGGCGTCTCCCAGCACCTGCGCGTGCTGCGGGAAAGCGGTTTCACGACTGTGCGCGTGGCCGGGACGCGCCGGCTGTACGCGGTGAACTCCGAGCCGCTGCGGGAGGCCGGGGAGTGGCTGGAGCGGTTCCGCCACATCTGGGACCAGCCCCTCGACGCGCTCGCCACCGAACTGGCCCGCGGCAAGCGGGAACGACGACTCAGGCAGGAGAAGGACCATGCTCGACATCGCGAACCACCTGAAGGCGATCCACCGTGAGGTCCGCCGCGGCACGACGACCGGGGGCGAGACGGTCACCGTCCTGGTGCGGCGCCGCTACGACGCCACCGTCGAGGACGTGTGGGACGCCGTGACCGACCCGGCGCGGGTGCGCCGCTGGTTCATGCCGCTGACCGGCGACCTGCGTGAGGGCGGCTCGTTCCAGCTGGAGGGCAACGCCGGCGGCGAAATCCTGACCTGCGACGCGCCCCGGCTGCTGAGAGTGACCTTCGGCGGGCCGACCAGCGTGGTGGAGGTGCGCCTGACCGGCGACGGCGAGAGCACCGAGCTCGAGCTGGAGCACACGGTGCCGATCGAGATCGCCCAGAGCGGCGCGGGAGCGCTGTTCGTGGGCCCCGGCTGGGACGGCGCGCTGATGGCACTGGCGCTGTACTTCGCCGGGGAGGCGCCCGAGGACCCCGTGGCGGCCGCGAGTTCCCGCGAGGCGCAGGAGTTCTGCGCCGGTTCGGTGACCGAGTGGAGCACGGTGGTGGAGGACTCCGGGACGGCCACCGGGGAGGAGATCGCGGGCGCCGCGCAGATCTCGATGGCCCAGTTCGCACCCGACCTCACCGGCGAAGCCCAGTAGCGGCACCAGAAGACACCCGGGCGCAGCACCCGACGTGCCCGGCGGAACGTGGCATTCTGGACGGATGCGGCGCTGGCTCCTCCTGGTCCTGCTCGTGCTGGTCTTCGGGTTCCTCGGCGTCGCTCTCCCCTCCCTGCGCGCCGGGCACTTCGCGGTCAGCTGGGTCGCGCTGACCGCGATCCCCGTCGTGGTGGTCGTCTACTTCACGGTCTTCGGCGGCAGCCGCCAGCCGCCGGAGGGTGAGGACCGGTGAGCCCGGCACCGACACCGGTGCCGGGCCCTACGACTCACCACCGCGTTCCGGCCGGCTCCCTGATCGTCACGTTGATCCGGTTGAACAGGTTGGTCAGCGCGATCGTCAGGATCAGCCCGGACAGCTCCCGCTCGTCGAAGTGGTCGGCGGCGTCGTCCCAGACGGGGTCCGGCACGCCGTCGCCGGTGCGGTCCGCCAGGCGCGTCGCGGTTTCGGCCAGCGCCAGGGCGGCCCGCTCGGCGTCGCTGTAGAACGGGGCCTCCCGCCAGGCCGCGACGTTGTGGATGCGCTCCTCGCTCTCCCCCGCCTTCCGCGCCTCTTCGACGTGCCCGTGCACGCACGCCGCGCAGCCGTTGATCTGGCTGACCCGCAGCCCGGCGAACTCCCGCACCCCCGCGGGCAGCCCGCTCGCCTCGATGGCCTTCATCAGCCCGCCGATGCCCTTCATCGCCTCCGGCAGCACGTACGCCGGGTTCTTCATCCGTGTGGTCATGATTCCCTGACGGATCGGCGCCGGTCAGTGTGACCGCCCCAGCAGCTCGTCCAGCCGCCGCACGGCGAAATCCACCAGCGGCCGCGCCGCGAGGAGACGGCACCGCGCCCGGCCCACCTCCGCCTCCCGCACCCCGTGCACGCGCTCGAACTCGCGCCCCACCACCGGGAACAGCGTGCCGTTGTCGTTGGCCACGTCCAGCGTTTCGCACCAGATCCGCTCGCCGTCGACCAGCCGCGGGAACCGGCGCACCTTCAGCCGCCGGTGCCGCGCCAGGGTCTCCGCGTGGTGCAGGAAGCTGTTGCGGTCGTGCCCCACCCCGATCAGCAGGATCGACACGTCCAGGTCGTACAGCTTCGAAAACGGCGAGCCCGCACCGAGGGCGAAACCCAGCGGCTGCGCGGCGACGACCTCCCGTGCGTGCGCGCCGATCGCCGCCACCGAGGCCTGCGGATGCCGGCTGCGCACCGCGCCGGGCCACTGCCGCACCGCCTCCGCGACCGCCCCCATCTCCGACGGCGTCCCGGCGTCGAACAACGGCACCGCGTCACGCCGGGCGCGGATCGCGGTGTCCGGCGCCCCGCGGTGGTCCGGGTCGGGGTCGGCGATCCGCGGCGTGAACGCCGGAGCGGCCACCGTTCCCGCCTGTCCGGCCGCCGCCACCAGGCTCGCGACCACGGCGCGGGCGCCGCCGGGGACCGGCCCCAGGCTGGACAGCGACGCGTGCACGATCACCGCCGTCCCCTCGGCCAGCCCGAGCTCGCGCCAGCCCGCCACCAGATCGAGCCCCATGCCGCCACCCCTTCTCGCCGCGTCAAACCTTCCCCGGGGATCATTCACCCGAAGTCGTGGAAACCCGCCGGAATCCGGCGACCGGACCGGTTCAGCACCGCTAGGGTGCGGCCGTGGCACCGCTTCGCTCCACTTCCTCCGGTCTTCAGCGCCAGGCATGCTGGACCACCCTCGCCGCGCTCGCCCTCGTCGCCGGGTGGGCCGTTCTGGAAGCCGCGCCGGCCGAAACCGCCGCCGCGCCCGCGCCCCGCCCGGTTCCGCCGCCGATGCCGCTGTCCAGCGCCGCCGCGCCAGCCCCGCGCACCGAACTCTGCCCGGACACCGCGCGCGCCTGCGTCGACGAGGAGCGGCGCGTGAGCTGGCTCCAGCACGACGGCGAGATCACGCACGGCCCCGTCCCGATCATGCCCGGCGCCGCCGACGCACCGGACTCCGTCGCCACCCCGCGCGGCGTCTTCCGCGTCGAGTGGAAGGACGCCGAGCACACCAGCGCCGAGTTCGGCGACCCGATGAACCACTCGGTGTTCTTCGCCCCCGGCGGGATCGCCCTGCACGAGGGCAGCCTCGACGCACCCTCGCACGGGTGCGTCCACCTGTCGGCCAGGGACGCCGCCCTCTTCTACGACGCCCTGCCGGTGGGCGCCGAGATCGCCGTGTTCTGAAACGACCGGATCGATTTCCCGGTGCCGCCGTGTCACCATGAAGGCGATGCAGTCCCCCGGCAGCCCTCAGCCCGGCCCCGGCGCTCCCTTCGCCGTCACGGTTCAGGAGCGGGAGGCCGCCCTCGTCGTGCAGACCTCCGGCGAGCTCGACGCCTCCACCGTGCCGCGGCTCCGTGCGATCATGCGCGGCGTGCTGACCGGCGCGCCCGCGGTGCTGGTCGTCGACCTGTCCGGCGTGACGTTCCTCGGCTCGGCCGGGATGCACCTGCTGCTGGAGATCCAGGACCTCGCCGGGAACGCCGACGTGCGCTTCGTCGCGCAGGGGCGCGGCACCGTCAAACCGTTGCGCCTCACCAGGCTCGCCGACGTGCTCGACCTCTACCCCACCCTCGCGCAGGCGCTGCGTCCGGCGTGAGGCGTCACAGCCAGTCGCGCCGCTTGAACATCGCGTACAGCGCGCCGGACAGCGCCAGGATCACCGCGGTGGAGAGCCAGAACCCCCACGGCCGCTCGAATCCCGGGTAGGGCACGTTCTGCCCGTAGAAGCCGGTGATCGCCGTCGGCACCGCGATGATCGCCGCCCAGCTGGTCACCTTCTTCATGATCAGGTTGAGCCGGTTGCCCTGCAGGCTCAGCTGTGTCTCGCGGATCGTGGTGACGAGGTCCCGCAACGACTCCGTCCACTCCGACGCGCGCAGCACGTGGTCGTAGACGTCCTGGAAGTAGGGCATCAGCGTCTCGTCGACGAGGTGGTGGTCGCGGCGCATCAGCGAGTTCACCACCTCGCGCATCGGCAGCACGACCCGGCGCAGCGACACCAGGCTCTTGCGCAGCCGCAGCGACCGGCGCTGCATGTCGGTGTGGTCGACGTGCTCGGCGAACACCCCGTCCTCGAGCGACTCGATCTGGTCGTCCATCGCCTGCACCGCGTCGAAGTGGGTGTCCACGATGTAGTCGAGCAGGCCGTGCACGAGGAAACCGGTCCCGCCCTTGGCGAGGTCGGCGGAGGCGTCCCAGCGCTGCACGACCGCCTCGATGTCGAAGTGCTCGTCCTTGCGGACCGTCACCAGCGCGCGGTCGGTGAGGAACGCCGCCAGCTCGCTGTCGGTCAGCACGCCGGTCGCGGTGTCCAGCCGCACGGCGTAGGCGGTGAGGAACGCGTGAGTCTCGTACCGGTCGAGCTTGGGCCGCTGGTGCTCGTGCACGGCGTCCTCGACGGCGAGGCGGTGCAGGCCGAGCTCCTCGCTGATCGTGGCGAGGTCGGCTTCGGTGGGCTTGACGAAGTCGAGCCACACCACCGCCGCCGGGTCCTGGAGGTGGTCGGACAGTTCGGCCGCCGGGAAGTTCTCGGCTTCGAGAACTCCGTGGCGGTATACGCGGGTGCGAGCCATGCCCCAACGCTAGGCTGTGCGGCGGACGTCCGCGCAGCAACCGATCTGGGGGCTTTCCCGGTGGAACCACTTCGCATCGGCATTCTGGGCGCGGCCCGCATCGCCGGGACCGCCATCGCCGCGCCTGCCCGCGAGACCGGGCACCGGCTGGTCGCCGTCGCCGCGCGGGACCGCGGCCGCGCCGAGGCGTTCGCCGCCGAGCACGGGGTGGAACGGGTCGCCGCCGGCTACGCCGAGCTGCTCGCCGACGACGAGATCGACGTGGTGTACAACCCGCTGCCGAACGGGCTGCACGGGCCGTGGAACCTCGCGGCGGTGCGCGCCGGGAAGCACGTGCTGAGCGAGAAACCGTTCGCCGCCAACGCCGAGGAGGCCCGCGAGGTGGCCGCCGCGGCGGAGGCGGCCGGGGTGCGGGTCATGGAGGCCTTCCACTACCTCTACCACCCGGTCCTGCTGCGGCTGCACGAACTCCTGGCCTCCGGCGAACTGGGCGAACTCCGCGCCGCCGAGGCCGAACTGCTCATCCCCGCGCCCGCCGACAGCGATCCCCGGTGGTCGTTCGAGCTGGCGGGCGGGGCGCTGATGGACGTGGGCTGCTACGGCTTGCACGCGCTGCGCGGTCTCGCGCCGTGGGCGGGCGGCGAACCGGTGCTGGAGTCGGCGACCGGGACGGCGCGGCGGCCCGGGGTGGACCAGGCGGTGGACGCACGGCTGGCGTTCCCCGGCGGCGCGACCGGCATCGTGCGGTGCGACATGGCCGCCGCGGAGGTCCGCTTCCGCCTGCGGCTGACCGGCACGCGTGGCGAGGCGACCGCGGTGAACTTCGTGCGCCCGGACACCGACGACCGGGTCCTGGTCGGCGACCGGGTCGAGCACCTGGGCCGCCGCCCGTCGTACTCCTACCAGCTGGAGGCCTTCGCGGCGCACGTCCGCGACGGCGCGCCGCTGCGCAACGACCTCGCCGACGCCGTCGCCACGATGACGTTGATCGACGAGTGCTACCGCGCCGCCGGCTTCCCGGTGCGTCCCCGCTCACGTGTGGAACCGGTGCCGGGCGCCTGACCGGTAACGTCGGGTCGTGAGTTCTGTTCTGGACAACCCGGCCTTCGCGTCGCTGACCGGTCCGCACGCCCGGTTCGCCGAATCGCACGGAACCGCCGTGCGGTACGACCCGGAGGTCTCGCCGTGGGCGGGCATGCCGGACGACGCGGACGAAACGGCCTGGAAGGACCTGGCGGAGCTGGCCGGGCCGGGCGGGGTGCTGGCGCTGCCGGGGCCGCCGCTGCCGCCGCCCGCGGACTGGGCCGTGGAGTTCGGCGTGCCGGGCGTGCAGATGGTCGCCGAATCGGCTGAGACCGCGCCGGATCCGGAGGCGGTGCGGCTGACCGCGGCCGACGTGCCCGAGATGCTCGCGCTGGCCGAGCGGACCCGGCCGGGGCCGTTCCTGCCGCGCACCGTCGAACTGGGCACCTACCTCGGGTTCCGCCACGAGGGGCGGCTGGTCGCGATGGCCGGGGAGCGCATGCACCCGCCCGGGTTCACCGAGATCAGCGCGGTCTGCACGGACGCGGAGTTCCGCGGGCAGGGGCTGGGCACGCGGCTGGTGCTCGCGGTGGCGCACGGGATCCGCGAGCGCGGTGAGACGCCGTTCCTGCACGCCGCGGCGGACAACACCAGCGCCATCCGCCTCTACACCGCACTGGGCTTCCGGCTGCGCCGCGAGATCGACTTCGTCGGGGTGCGGGTGCCGGCCTGACCTCAGGGTGCCGGCCACGGCATCCGGGACCACGGCAGCGCCAGACCGGCCCGGGTCGCGGGCTCGACGGGCGCCAGTGACGTCACCGGGACCGCTTCGGCGTGGCGCGCGAACACCGTGTCCACGTACCGGTGCCCGGTGTCCGCGGCGATGAACAGCACCGTGCGGTCGGACCGGTCCCGTTCCCAGCGCGCGGCGAGGTAGGCGGCTCCGGTGGAGAGCCCGGCGAAGATCGCGTGCCTGCGCAACAGGTCGACGCTCCCGGACAGCGCCGCGCCGAACCCGACCCAGTGGATCGTGTCGTACAGCTCGTGCGCGACGTTGCCGAACGGGATGGAGCTGCCGATCCCGGCGATGATGATGTCCGGATCGGCGACGTGCTCGCTGCCGAACGTGACGCTCCCGAACGGCTGCACGCCGACCAGCCCCACGCCGGGCGCGGTGGTCCGCAGCCAGGTCGCGAGCGCCCCGGTGGAGGCGCCCGATCCGACGCCGCCCACCACGATCAGCCGGGACGGGTCCAGCTCGCGGGCGATCTGCCGGGCCACCGCCCGGTACCCGAGGTAGTGGACGCGGTCGTGGTACTGCCGCATCCAGTGCCAGTCCGGGTGCGCGCGCAGGATCTCCCCGATCCGCCGCACCCGCCGGTTCTGGTCCAGCTTGAGGTCGGCCTCCGGCGGCATCTGCTCGAGCGTCGCGCCCAGCACCGCCAGCTGCGTGCGCAGCGTGTGGTCCACTGTGGTCGATCCGACGATGTGGCAGCGCAGGCCGAACCGGTGGCACGCCAGCGCGAGCGCGTAGGCGTAGATCCCGCTGGAGCTGTCCACCAGGGTGTCGCCGGGGGCGATCACGCCGGTGCGCAGCAGGTGCCGCACGGCCTCCAGCGCGGAGACCACCTTCATCGTCTCAAACCGCAGGCAGACCAGCCGCTCGCCGGTCCGGACCAGGTCCGGCCGCGCGATCGCCTCCGCGATGTGGTCGTGCATCCGTCCCTTCCGTGGTGAACAGGCGGCTCGCGGGCAGTCCGGCGGCCCGCAGCGCGCGGACGCACCGGCGCAGGCGATCCGGGTCGCCGCGGGGGTCGAACAGCAGGCCGGCCACGTTGCCGCTGTGCGCGACCTGCACCCCGGCCGCGCCGGTGACGGCCGCGATCCGTTCCAGTTCGGGCAGTTCGTCCTTGACGAGCACGCGCTGGTTCAGCCGCGCGCTTGCGGTGCTCACGCGGCCGAGCAGCGCGACGTCACCGGTCACGATCGCCAGCCGCAGCATCCGCCGCAGCCGCTCGAAGGCGGCCACGTCGGCGACGGCGCCCAGCGCAAGCGTGTCGACCGGCGCCCCGCCGCCGGTCACGCACCCGACCACGACGACCGGCGGGAGCCGCGGGCCGAGCCGTTCCAGCACCCGGCCTTCCCGCTGCGCGAACAGCACCGCGCCGCCGCCGAGCATGATGGGGTCGCAGGCGCGCTCGGCCCGCACCGCGATCCGCGCGACGGCCTCCGGCGTGAGCACGACCCCGAAAGCGGCGGAGACGGCGCGGACGGTCGCCAGGATGTCGCTGGTGGACGATCCGAGCCCGAGCCCGACCGGCAGGCCGCCGTCCAGCCGGAGCGAGCCGCCCGCCGGGCGGCCGCACGCAGCGGCGGCCAGTTCGGCGGCGCGCCGCGCCTTGGCCCGGTCCGGCGGGGTCACCGTCAGCGGGCCCGGCCCCGGCACGAACTCGGCGCGTGTCACCGCGCCGGGCACCGGCAGCGTGACCAGCCCGCGGCAACGGCGGCCGCGGTCGCGGAAGACGCCCTGCAGGATCTCGCCGTGGTGCCCGGGCGCGTGCCCCACAGCGGTCACGCCGCCGCCCGGTACCGGTACAGCGCCGTGGGCGACGCGCTGAACTGCGAGAACGGGAACGGCTCCGCGGACAGCGCGCTGACCCCGTGACCGAGGAACGCGCGGGCCACCGCGCTGCCGGTCTGCGCGTAGACGACCAGCGGCACGGACCGCTCCCGGCACCGGCCGACGATCTCGTCGAACGTCCCGTTGCCCAGGGTCATGCCGGTCGCCACGACCGCGTCCGCCACGCCGAGCACCTCCCCCATTTCCGGCGTCACCGGATCGCCCCACTGGGTGCGGCGCAGGTTGAGGTCGCACGGCAGGCAGGTCCCGCCGCGCTCGCGGATCGCCGCGACGAGCGGGTTCACCACGCCGATGAGGGCGACCCGCGCGCCGGGGGCGATGTCCAGCAGCCCGGCGATCGCCGCGTCCCTGGCGTGTGCCCGGACCTCGGGGGTGCCGGCGGGCAGGACGACCGGCTCCGCCGCGGTCTGCGCCTCGTGCGGCGCGGCCGCCGACAGGTAGGCGTCCAGCGCGGCGATCCGCAGCGGCACGGACTCCTGGCGCAGCAACTCCGCCAGCGGCGCCCCGGAGTACTCGGCGCACACCTCCGGTGTCAGCTGCCCGGTCTCGAAGGCGCACGCGCCGAACGCGGCGCCCAGCCGCACCAGGACGTAGGAGTTGCGGTAGGTCACGTCCCCGCCGGCCAGCCGGGTGCCGTGGTGCAGCCAGAAGACGCTGGTGGCGGTCAGCTCCGCCGGGTCCGGGCCGTGCTTCCCGGCGAGGACTCCGGCGGTCAGCGCGGCGACGGTGGTCACGCCGCCTCCAGCCGGAACAGGTAGGTGAGCACGCCGTCCCCCCAGTCGTGGCGGTGCGCGACCTCGGTGGCGAACCCGTGCCCGGCGGCGTCCCGCACGATCGTGCGCAGGTCCGCGGTGTTGGACACGATGAGGAACACCTCGCCGCCGGGCGCGAGCAGGTGCCGTCCGGCCAGCTGCGCGAAGAACCGCTCCAGCAGCGGGGCGCCCACGCACACGTTGCGCACGACGTCCGGGTCGTCGCTCACCGTCTGGCTCACCGCGGGCGGGTTGAAGGTGATCACGTCCAGCCGCACGCCGTCCGGGAACCCGTCGAAGAGGTCGGCGACCACCGGCACGAACCGGGTGCCCGGCCGGGTGCCCACGATGCGTTCGTAGTGCCGCCGCGTGGTTTCGACGCTGTCCGGGTGCACGTCGATCGCGTGGATCTCGCGTGCCCCGCGCACGCCGGCGGCGACGGCTTCGACGCCGAGCCCGCTGCCCATCGCGGCGTAGACGCGGCCGCGGACCTCGATGGTGCCGTCCAGCACCCGTTCGTGGATCATCCGGCTGGTCGCGCCGGGCAGGAACACGCCCGGCGGCGCGGTGAACTCCCACCCGCGCCAGGTGTAGGGGCGGGTGGTGCGCAGGTCGCCCTTCGGCTGGTTGAGCGCGATGATCCGTTCGGCCGGCAGGGGTGGCGGGAGCCGGTCGATCAGTGCGGTGTCCACAGTGTCCATTTCGCTGTCCGTTCCGGTCTTTCGTCAGCGTCCGAGCGATCGCAGGTAGCCGGCCAGTTTTTCGGCGGCGTCGAGGTTGCGCGGGCCGCTCACGGCCTCGCCGTAGTCCAGCACGTGGAAGCGGTTCTCCCGCACGGCGGGGCTGTCCGCGAGCGGCGGGAAGGACTTCAGGAAGGCGATCTTGTCGGCGACCGGCCGGTCGCCGTAGTCGACGACGGCGATCACCTCGGGCTGGGCCCGCACGACCGGTTCCCAGCCGATCGTGGTCCAGCGGGCGTCCAGGTTCCCGGCGATGTTGCGGCCGCCCGCCAGCGACACGATGGTGTCCGGCGCGGCCTGGTTGCCGGAGGTGAACGGCTGATCGGTGCCGGAGTCGTAGATGAACACCCGCGCGGGCTCCCCCGCCGGCGCGTTCGCCCGCAGCGCCGCGGCGCGGGCCTGCAGGTCCGCGACGAGCGCTTCGGCCCGGTCGGTGACGTGGAAGATCTGCCCGATCTGGCGCAGGTCGGTGTAGAGCGCGTCCAGCGGCGGCACCTTGACCGGCCGGTCGCCGTAGTTGAAGCAGCTCTCGGTGTGCTGGTAGCTGCGGATGCCGACACCGTCCAGTTTGGCCGGTGTGATGCCGCGGGCCTCGCTGAAGCCGGAGTTCCAGCCCGCCAGGACCCAGTCGGCCTGCGCGCCGACCACGGTTTCGAAGCTGAGCACGTCGGTGCTCAGCGTCTCCACCGAGCGGTAGTCGGCGACGTACGGCGAGCGCGCCACGGCGGGTTCGGCGGTGCGCGGCATGACGATGCCGCGCATCCGGCCGGCCAGCCCGAGCGCGAACATCTTCTCGGTGCTGCTCATGTCGTAGGCGACCGCGCGCTGCGGCAACGGGTAGGTGATCGCGTGCCCGCAGTTCTCGACGGTCACCGGCGCCGGGCCGGTGTCACCGCCGGGCCGCACCTCGGCGCCGCACGCGGTGAGACCCAGCGCGACCGTCACGAGCACGGCTGTCCAACGCCCTCTCACGGGCTTCCTCCTCGATCGGTGAACGTCCAGAGCAGTTGCGGGGCCCCGGTGACCGGGTGGGTCACCAGGACCGGGGTCACGCCGAAGACCCGGCGCACGAGGTCCGGGGTGAGCACCTCGCCGGGCGGGCCCGCGGCCGCGAGCCGCCCGTCGTGCAGCACCGCCACGCGGTCGCAGGTGGCCGCGGCGAGGTTGAGGTCGTGCAGGGCGACCAGCACGGTCAGCCCGCAGGAACGCAGGAACGACAGCAGTTCGACCTGGTGCCGCACGTCGAGGTGGTTGGTCGGCTCGTCGAGTACCAGGATGCGCGGTTCCTGCGCGAGGGCGCGGGCGATGAGCACGCGCTGGCGTTCGCCGCCGGACAGCGACAGGATGCCGCGCCCGGCCAGGTGCGCGACGCCGGTCCGCTCCAGGCAGCGGTGGACGAGGTCGCGTTCGCGCTCGCTCAGCGCCCGGTTGCCGGGGTGGTGCGGGAACCGGCCCATCGCGACCACGTCGGCGACGGTGAAGTCCAGGTCGGTGCCCGCCTCCTGGGTGACCGCGGCGACCAGCCGCGCGCTGTCCCGGTTGGACAGTCCACTCAGGTCTGTGCCACCCACGAGGACGGCGCCGGCGCTGGGCGTCAGCGCCCGGTAGACGCACCGCAGCGCGGTGGACTTGCCGCTGCCGTTCGGGCCGACCAGCCCGACCACCTCGCCGTCGCCCGCCTTGACGCTGAGCGCGTCGACCAGTCTGCGTCCGGCGGCCTCGACGGTGACCGCATCGAGGGCGAGGTCCATCAGCGGCCCCCGAACAGGTAGCCGCGGCCACGCAGCAGGGCGACGAACACCGGCACCCCGATGAGCGCGGTGATCACCCCGAGCGGCAGCTCGCGCGGCGCGAACAGGGTGCGGGAGGCGAGGTCGACCCAGATCAGGAAGATCGCCCCGGCCAGTGGCGCGAGCACGAGCACCCGCCGGTGCCCCGGTCCGGCCACCATCCGCACCAGGTGCGGCAGGACCAGACCGACGAAGCCGACCGCGCCGCTGACCGCGACCAGCGCGCCGGTCACGACCGCGGTGAGCAGGAACAGCTCCCGCCGCAGGGCGTCGGCGTCGAGACCGAGGCTCGCGGCGGACTCGTCGCCCAGCGCCAGCACGTCCAGCGCCCGGCTGCGCCGCAGCAGCACCACCACGGCCAGCGCGACCGCGGCCACCGCGACCGGCAGCGCGCCCCAGGTGGCGCCACCGAGGCTGCCGAGCAGCCAGAACAGCACCGAGCGGGCGGCCTCGCCGAACGGCGCGAAGAACACGATCACGCTCATCACCGCCTGGAACCCGTAGGCGAGCGCGACACCGGTGAGCACGAGCCGCAGCGGGGTGAGCCCGGCGCGGCCACGGGCGGCGACGTACACCAGCACCGACGCGGCGAGCGCGCCGAGGAACGCCGCCGCCGACAACGCGTACACGCCGAGCGCGCCGAACAACCCGAAGGACACCACCGCGCTGGCGCCGACCGACGCGCCGGAGGAGACGCCCAGCACGAACGGGTCGGCGAGCGCGTTGCGGACCATCGCCTGCACCGCCACCCCGATCACGGACAGCCCGGCGCCGACGACGGCGGCCAGCAGCACGCGCGGCGTGCGGACCTGCCACACGATCGAGTAGCCGGTCACCTCGTCCGCGCCGATTTCGCCGCCGGTCAACGCCGCCGCGAGGTACCGCAGGGTGTCCGGGAGCGGCACCACGGTCGGTCCGAACGCGACTCCGGCCACGACGGACACCACGAGCACGACGACCAGCACGGGCACCGCGAGCGCACCCGTCACGGCACGGGCCGGCGGCGAACCGGTCACGGCGACCGTCACGAGTACCCCCCCCTTGTCGTTACCACCGGCGGAGGACGGAGGCCCGAGCAGCTGACTCTCCGTGAACCGGACCCGATATTACAAACGATAATCATTTTCGTCTAGAGTTCGATGCCGGACATCCAGCGCGACCGAGGAGGAACTCCCCCGCCGTGACCACTCCCGTCCTGCGTGACCCCGCGTTCCTGCGCCTGTGGTGCGGCACCACGGCCTCCGGGCTGGCGACCTGGGCGCTGCCGTTCGTCCTGGGCCTGGCCGTCCTGGACTCCTCGCTCACCCCGGCCGGACTGGGCGTGCTCCTCGCCGCGCGCACGATCGGGTTCCTCGCGGCCGTGCCGGTCGGCGGTGTGCTGGCGGACCGGTTCCCGCGACGGCGGGTGGTCGCCGTCGCCGGAGCCGCGGCGGCCGTGGCGAGCCCGCTCATCGGGGCCGGGCTGCACGGATCCCTCGCCGTGGCCGTCGTGGCGGCCGCGGTCGCCGGGGCCGGGCAGGGCGCGTGCCGCCCGGCGTTCCAGGCGCTGACCGCCGAAGTGGTCGCCGAGGCGGGACGGCAGCGCGCCAACGCCGCGATCACGCTGTCCGTGCGCGTGACCACCCTGGTCGCGCCGAGCCTGACCGCGCTGCTGGCGACCGTGCTGCCCGTGCCGGTCCTGCTGTGGGGCACCGGGCTGCTGTGGCTGGCCGCCGCGCTCGTCCCGCCCGCCGGGCGCCCGCTCACGGCGGTCCCCACCGCCCGCGCCTCGTTCGTCACCGAGTTCGCCGACGGGATCCGCGAAGCCCGCCGCCACCCGTGGTTCGTCGCCGGGCTGTTCGCGCTCACCGCGGTGATCGCCACCGGCTACTCGGCGACCGGGGTCGCACTGCCACTGGTCAGCCGCGACCGGTACGGCTCGGAAGCCGTGCTCGCCGCCGCCACGACCGCCTACACGCTCGGCGCGCTGGGCGGCGCGCTGCTGCTCGCGCGGTGGACGCCCCGGGCGGCGGGCCGCACGGCGCTGGCCGGACTGGCCGCCTACGCCGTCGCCCCGCTGAGCCTGCTGCTGCCGGTGCACCCGGCGGTGGTCGTCGCGGCCTACGCGGTCGCCGGTGTGGGCATCGAACTGTTCAACGTCCCGTGGTTCACCGCGATCCAGCGCGAGGTCGAGCCCGGCAAGCTCGCCCGGGTGTCCGCTTTGGACTTCCTGCTGTCCTACGGTCTGGCGCCGGTCGGTCTCGCGCTCATCGCGCCTGCGATGGCGGAATTCGGCGCCGGGCCGGTGCTCGGCGTGTGCGCGCTGGTCTGCCTGCTCGCGCCCGCGGCGGCCGCGCTGGCGCCCGGGACGCGACATTTCGCCCAGCCGCGTGACCGTCTCTGAACTGGTGCTCGTCGTGCGGGGATGATTACCCTACGAGAAGAAGCCAGGCCAGACAGGGCTGACGGGGAGGAGAGTCATGAGCCACCCGGCGCGCAACTCCACCGGTGCCGTGAGCACGGCCGTTCGCCGCGGGGCCCGGGTCCCCGCGCAACGGGCCGCGCCCGGAGCCCTCCGGCTGCAGGTGTTCTGGCCCCTGCCGGGGATCGCCGTGCTGAAGGTCGCCGGCGACATCGACGTGGCCACCGCGGCTCCGCTCAACCGCGCGCTGGAGGAACTGACCGCGCACCGGCCACGCGTCGTGGTGGTCGACCTCGGCGGGGTGGACTTCCTCGGCTCCGCCGGCCTGGCCGCGCTCGCCCAGGCGGGTGAACACGCCGAGATCCGGGTGGTCGCCCCGACGCGGCAGACCGCCCGGCCGCTGGCGATCACCGGTCTGGACCAGCGGCTGCCGGTCTACACCACCCGCGACGAGGCGCTCACCGGCTGCTGAACCGCGTGCGGGCCCGCAGCTCGCGCTCGGCCCACAGCACCCCGCGCGGTCCGGTGCCCCACCGGGTGCTGATCGCGTCGAGCACCCCGGTGCCGATGCCCGGCTCCGGCGCCCCGCCCACCCCGTCGACCTCCACCCGCAGCACGTCCCCGGTGCGGCTCAGCCGGACTTCGAACGGCGGGAACCCGGTGGCGCACGCCGACGCGGCCAGCTCGTCGACGAGGAGCACCACGTCGATCACGACCGTCGACGGGCAGTCGGCGAGCATCGCGCGCACCCGCCTGCGCAGCGGCGCCAGCCCTTCCGGGCCGCCGAGCCGCACGGCCGTGGCCGGCGTGCGCTCGTCCAGTGAGTCGGTCAAGGACCCGGACACCTCCGCTGTCTCGTCAACGGCCGCCGTCGCTACCCACGCGCGGATTCATCAAACCTTGGACCGAATGAAATCACGCGGCCGGGCCGCGCGCACCACACGGACGGGCGCACTCGGCCACCCGGACGGGGGATCGCGGCTCTACGAGCGGTGGATGTCAGGCCGGCGCGGGCGGCTCCGGGTCCGGCGGTCCGAGGGCGTCGTCGATGGCCTGTTCCACGATCGTGTCCATGGTGCCGAGGTAGGTCGCGCCGACGTGGTTGTCGTCGAGGTAGACCAGCACGTTGCCGATCACCGGCGGGCAGACGGCCTCGTCGCAGTAGTAGTCGCTGAAGTCCAGGAACGACACGTTCGGGGGAACGTCGTCGAGGAACAGCCAGGGCGGCTCGTCGGCGTAGAAGTCGGCGCGCGGCGGGTTGCACTCCGGGGCGTCCGCGCCGCGCAGCTCCACGCACTCCGACGGCGCGTAGTCGTAGCGCGGGTTGTCGCGCACCGCGAGCACCGGGATCCCGGCCGCCTCGATCTTCCGCCACTGCGCGACGAACCCCGGCGGCGTCCGCTCGGTCAGGCCGGCCCGCACGTCCCGGGTGGCGGTGGTGAACACCGCGTCCGGCCGCAGGTCCAGGATCTCGTCGGCGGCCGCGGCGTTCCAGTCCCGGCACGCCTGGTCGTCCGGCTCGATCTCGGACTCGGTGGAGAACGGGCACCCGCCCCGCGACATCACCACCAGCTGCCAGTTCCGCCGCTGCGCCACCGGTTCCAGCGCCGCGATGAACTGGGTGGGGTGCGAGTCGCCGACGATGACCAGGGTCTTCTCCGGCGGGCCGTCCGGCGTCGTGGCGCACACCAGCAGTTCGCTGCCGCGCGGCGACTCCGTGCAGTCGTCGATCCAGGCCCAGTCGCCGGGCAGCTCGACCGGCGACGGCACGGGCGCCACGTCGGCAGCGCCGCGGTAGACGAAACCGGGGGTCCGGGCCAGCGCGCCCGGGTGGTCGAGACCACCAGCGGCGGGCGTCCCGGACCGGGCGAGGCCGGCGATCTGCCAGGCGCCCGCGGCGGCCAGCACGGGGATCATCGCCAGCACGGCGAACCGGTAGGCGCCGCGCACGGCCAGCTGGGACCGGCGCACCGGCGCCTCGACCAGGTGGTGGGTCGCCACCGCGAGCGCGAGCGACAGACCGATGACGAACGCGCCGCCGAGCAGGCCGACCTCGGTCCGCCCGCGGTACACCAGGTAGAGCACCAGCACCGGCCAGTGCCACAGGTAGAGCGGGAAGCTGAGCTTGCCGAGCCAGGTCAGCGGCCGCGCGGTCAGCAGCCGGTCCGCGCCGGCGGGACTGCCGGTGGCGCCGGCGAGCAGCACGAACGCCGCCGAGGCGACCGGCCACAGCGCGGCGAAGCCCGGGAACACGGTGCCGACCTGCAACACGAGCCCGCAGGCGACGAGCCCGGCGACGCCCAGCCAGCCGAGCGCGATCCGCAGCGCGCGGGGCAGCGTGACCGCGTCGACGACCAGCGCGAGCAGCCCGCCGAGCCCGAACTCCCAGATCCTGGTGAGCGCGGAGAAGTACGCCAGCGGCTGGTTCGCCGCGGTCAGCCACACCGAGTACGCCAGCGACACGGCGGTCAGGACCAGCAGCGTGCCGGTCAGGGCGGCGCGCAGGCGTCTGCGCGCGGCGTAGGCGAGCGCGGCCACCAGCAGCGGCCACACCAGGTAGAACTGGCCCTGGATGGACAGCGACCAGAAGTGCTGCACCACGCTGGCGTCACTGTGCCGGGCGAAGTAGTCCGCCGAGTTCGCGGCGAGCTGCCAGTTCTCCAGGTACAGCGAGGCGGCGACGACCTCGCGGATGGTGGCGAACCAGCGGGCCTGCGGCAGCACCAGCGCGGCGGCCACGACCACCACGAGCAGCACGGTGAGCGCGGCCGGGAACAGCCGCGTGATCGTGCGGCCCCACAGCGCGCGGACGTCGATGCGGCCGCGCCGCCCGGCGCGGAACAGCTGGCCGGTGATCAGGAAGCCGGTCAGGAAGAAGAACACGTCGACGCCGCCGGAGATCCGGCCCAGCCACACGTGGTAGACGACCACCAGGACGCAGGCGAGCGCACGCAGGCCTTCGATCTCGGGGCGATACCGCTTTTCGGGGATGGACCGGGTGCGCGGGTGGGGCGGGGTCATCGGCACCTTTCCTCACTCGGCGTCCCGGGCGAGACCGAGGTTACCCATGGCCGTTCCCGGCTCCGGCTAGGGTCGGCAGGATGCGGACCGACGTGATCGAGACCTTCCCGCGGGTGGCCGTGCCGCTGGACGGGCGGCGCGCGGCGGCGGTCGCGATCGTGGTGTCGGGCAGCGAACCGGTGATCTGGCTGACGCGGCGCGCGACCGGGATGCGCGCCCACCCCGGGCAGTTCGCGCTGCCCGGCGGCCGGGTCGATCCGGGCGAGGACGCGGTCGGCGCGGCGCTGCGGGAGCTGGAGGAGGAACTCGGCGTCACCGCGACCCGCGCGGACTGCGTCGGCCTGCTCGACGACTACCCGACCCGCTCGGGTTACGTGATCACGCCGGTGGTCGTGCGGCTGCCCGGCGAGGTGCCGCTGCGGCCGAACCCGGACGAGGTGGCGCACGTGCACGTGATCCCCGTGCCGGACCTCGCGGTCGAGCCGCGGTTCCTGACGATCCCCGAGTCGGACCGGCCGGTGATCCAGCTGCCGCTGGCCGGGCACCTCGTGCACGCGCCGACGGCCGCGGTGCTCTACCAGTTCCGGGAGGCGGCGCTGTACGGCCGCGCCACCCGTGTCGCCCACTTCGAGCAACCCGTGTTCGCCTGGCGGTGACGTCCCGTTTCCGCGCGCCGCGGCCGGGTACGCCGCGGGGGACGGAGGGAGAGCGACGTGCGGATCGGGTACAAGCTGGCCGCCGAAGCGTTCGGGCCGAAGGAGCTGGTCCGGCAGGCGGTGGCCGCGGAGCAGGCGGGCTTCGACTTCGTGGAGATCAGCGACCACTTCCACCCGTGGCTGGACAACCAGGGGCACTCGCCGTTCGCGTGGACCGTGCTGGGCACGATCGCGGCGAAGACCGAACGGATCGGGCTGGCGACCGGGGTGACCTGCCCGACGGTGCGATACCACCCGGCGATCATCGCGCAGGCCGCGGCGACTCTCGCACTCGTGTCCGACGGCCGGTTCACGCTCGGTGTCGGCGCGGGCGAGCGGCTCAACGAGCACGTGGTGGGGCCGGGTTTCCCGGAGACGGTGCCCGGGCGCCACGAGCGGCTGCGGGAGGCGCTGGAGATCATCCGGCTGCTGTGGCGGGGCGGCTACCAGTCCTACGAGGGCAAGCACCTCACCCTGGCCGACGCGCGGGTGTTCGACCTGCCCGACGAGCTGCCGCCGATCGCGGTCGCCGCGAGCGGCAAGGAGTCGGCCGAACTGGCGGGCGAGCTGGGTGACGGGCTGTTCGCGACCGAGCCGAAGGCGCACGTCGTCTCGCACTACACCGCGGCGGGCGGCGACGGCCCGCGGTACGCGGAGGTGCCGATGGCGTGGGCGGAGGACCCGCACACGGCCGCGCGAGCCGCGCTGGAGACGTCGCGGTGGGCGCTGACCGGGTGGAAGGTGATGAGCGAACTGCCGAACCCGGTGAACTTCGCGGCCGCCTCGGCGACCGTGCGCGAGGAGGACGTGCTGGGCAAGTTCGCGTGCGGCAACGACGTCGACCGGTACGTGGAGGTGGCGCAGCCGTTCGTCGACGCCGGGTTCGACCACCTGGTGATGCAGAACGCGGGGCCCGACCCGGACGGGTTCCTGGAGTTCTTCCAGCGTGAGCTGGGCAAGCGGATCCGGTCGCTGACGCCGGGCTGACCGGCGTCCGGTGGGGGCTGCCGGGCCCCCACCGGATGTGCCTCAGTTCCGGTTCGCGGGCTCCGCGATGCTCACCGCGCCCGGCTCCTCGGCGCCGGCCTCGCGGACCTGCCACTTGTCCAGCCCGCCGCCGAGCCGGTCGGCGTAGTGCTCCGCCGCCGCCTGGGTCGGGAACCGGATCTCCTGTGCGCGTGACACGTGCGTGATCTTGTAGGCCATCACTACTCCCCTGCCCCTGTCGTCCTGGTGCGGCCCGTCACTCCCCGACCAGCCGCGTCCAACACTAGAACACCTGTTCGAGTGCACGCAAGCCGACACGCCGGGGAACGCGCCGGAAAATTCGATCGTCTATTGTGGACGGTCGGTTCAGCGGAATAGTGGCTGGCCAACGGCATCGCACCCGGCGAACTCCTGGAGAGTCTCACCCGTGGGGGTCATCACCCTGGCGGTGAGGGCGTCGCGGTAGTGCCGCTCGAGGGCCAGCTCCTTGCGCGCGGCCGCGAAGCCGCACAGCCGGAGCAGCCGGTCGCCGATCTCGGTCGCGGTCTCCGCCCCGGCGAGCCTCGCCTGCGCGGCGGCGCGCACCCGGGCGTCCCCCCGGCCTCCGGCGACCGCCGCGACGGTGTCGTCGCAGAACACGCGCAGCAGGTCGGCCCTGGCGCGCAGCGCGGCGAGCTCCCGGCTCGCCGGCACGCGCCCGGCCGTGTCGGCGAGCATCGCCTCGGTCAGGCCGAGCGAGAACGCGGCGCCGAGCACGAGGAAGACCGGGAGCGCGTGGTCCAGGCCCTCGGTCACCACGGCGTCGGCGGGGACCTCGACGCGGTCCGCGGTCATCGACGTGGCCGCGCAGCCCCGCAGACCGAGACCGTCGAACGGAGCGCCGGCCCGCAGACCCGGCGTGTCGGCAGCGACCAGCGCGGCGGCCGAGCCGTAGCACCACACGTAGCTGTCCGCCTCGCCCGCCGCCGTGACCCACGTCTTGGTGCCGTCCAGCACGACGGCGCCGCCGGTCCTCGTCACGGCGCACCGGTCGCCCGGCTCGCCGAGCGCGAGCGTCGCCAGGTGCTCGCCGCGGGCGATGGCGCCACGCAGCGACGGCGGGCCGTGCGCCTCCACCACGGCCGTGGCCGCGTAGTGCGTCAGCAGGACCATCGCGGTCGAGCCGCACACGCCGGCCAGCCGCTCGATCACGCGCGCGGTCTCCGCGAGACCCGCTCCCCCGCCGCCGACCGCGGTCGCGCTGGCCAGTCCCAGCAGCCCGATCTCGCCGAGCGCGGTCACCGCGGAGCGCGGGAACCGCCCGGCGCGGTCCACCTGGTCGGCCTGCGGGGCGATCGTGGACTCGAGGACCGAGCCGAGCAGGACGGTGTGGTCGAGCGCCACCGGCCACCACCTAGCGTGCGGAATCGGGAACAGCGCGTTACTACCCCGCAGGCCCGGCCGGAAACGCCGCGCGGGCGGTCAGCCGCCGTCGACGGTCACCGGCGTCAGGTGCCTCCGGAACCAGTCCCTGGCCAGGCACGCGGCTTCGTCCAGTGCGCCGGGCTCCTCGAACAGGTGGGTGGCCCCGGGCACGACCGCGAGGTGCGCCTCGCCGCGGAGCTGGGCGCGCGCCTTCCGGTTCAGCTCCAGCACACCGGTGTCGAAGGCGCCCGCGATGAGCATGGTCGGGGTCCGGACCCAGCCGAGGCGCTTCGCGGCGAGGTCGGGCCGCCCGCCGCGCGCCACGACCGCCGCCACCTCGACCCGGTAGTCGGTGGCCGCCAGCAGCGCCGCCGCGGCCCCGGTGCCCGTGCCGAAGTAGCCGACCGGCAGCCCGGTCCGCGCGCGCACCCACCGCGTCACCTCGACCAGCCGGCTGGCCAGCAGCTCGACGGCGAACACGCGTGCCCGGTCGGCCTCCTCGCTCGGGGTCAGCAGGTCGACCAGCAGCGTGGCGATGCCGGCGCGGTGCAGGGGCTCCGCGGCCGAGCGCGCCCGCGGGCTGTACCGGCCGCTGCCGCTGCCGTGCGCGAACACGACGATCCCCGCCGCGCGCTCCGGCACCGTCAGCCGCCCGCCGAGCGGCACCGCCCCGGCGAAGACGGTGACCTCCTCGTCGCCCGTCACCGGATCCGGGTCCCCGGTTTCGCCTGCCAGCAGCCGCGCGACCTCCTCGTCCGGGGTCTGCGTGAAGTCCTCGTACCACTGCCCCACCGCGGTGAACGCCGCCGGGCACTCCAGGCACACCACGTCGTCGGCGTCCTCGCGCAGGGCCTCCACCGCCTGGCGAGCGCCGACCGGCACCGCGACCACGACCCACGCCGCGCCCGCCGCCCGCGCGGCCGCCACCGCGACGCGCGCGCTCGAGCCGGTGGCCACCCCGTCGTCGACGACGATCGCGGTCCGGCCCGCCAGCGGCGTCCGCGTCCGCCCGGACCGGAAGCGCGCGGCGCGACGGTCCAGTTCGGACCGTTCCGCGGCCTCCACCGCGGCCAGTTCCGCCTCACTGATCCCGAACCGCCGCACCAGCACGGGGTTCACCAGGCGCAGCCCGCCCTCGCCGATCGCGCCCACCGCCAGTTCCGGCTGGAACGGCAGGCCGAGCTTGCGCACCAGAAGCACGTCGAGCGGCGCGCCGAGCGCCCGCGCCACCTCAGCCGCGACCGGCACGCCCCCGCGCGGCAGCCCCAGCACCACCGCGTCGCTGCCTCGCCACCGGACCAGCCGTGCCCCGAGGCGACGGCCGGCGTCCCTCCGGTCGGTGAACGGCATCGGAGCACCTCCTCCGCGAAGTTCTCCGGCGACCGTAGCGGCGCCCCCGCCCCGCGGCGAGAGTCGTAGGACCTCACTGGGCCGAACGGCGGCCCCGGAGCGGCCGGGCACGTTCCGTGGTCAGTGGGTGGGCTCGCGCCGGGGTTCTCGCACCGGCGGCCGGGCGGAACGGCGGTGCGTGGTGGCAGCCGAGCTGCACTGCCCTACCTCGCCGCCGGATGCCCCGGATGGGTGCCATCGTCGGGTGGCCCCTCCGGAAGCGACCATTCCCGGCCCAGTGGACTGGCGCCAGGGCCGCGCACCGTAGCAACGCGGCGCGCGACCGCGGCGCGGGCGAGGGGCAGCAGCGGCAACCAAGCCGCACCGGTCCCCCGAGACGGGCGGCACCAGCGAGCGGCCAGCCCAGAGGCGACCATCCGCCGCCCAGTGGCCCGCGCCGCCACCGCCCGCCGGAGCTCTCGCACCGGCAGCCGAGCGGGCGCAACGGCGGTGCGCGGCCGAGCGGCAGCAGCGGCAACCAAGCCAACCCGGTCGTCTGTGCCCCCGGACGAGTGTCGGAGGCGACCGTCCTCGGCCGGGCTGAACACCCCTCCTGAGGCGCTCGCGGCGAAATCCGCTCCGCGATCATCCACTGCGGCCCGCGGTTACAGTTGTGGTGTGGACACCGTGGTGGCCGCCGGTGGCGGCAAGCTTCGCGGATTCGTCACGGCCGACGGCCTTGCCGAGTTCCGCGGCGTCCCGTTCGCGCGCGCGGCCCGGTTCGCCCCGCCGGCGCCCGTCGAGCCGTGGACCGGCATCCGCGACGCCACCCGCCACGGCCCGGTCAGCCCGCAGCCGCCGGTGCGGCCGGACGGCGTCATGGGCGTCCCGGCGGACGTGCCGGACCAGGACGAGGACTGCCTCAACCTGACGGTTCTCACGCCCGCCGCCGACGACCGCAAGCGGCCGGTCATGGTGTGGCTGCACGGCGGCGCCTACGTGACCGGCGCGAACTCGTTCGGGTTCTACGGCGGACACCGGCTCGTCACCGAGGGCGACGTCGTGTTCGTGGCGCCCAACTACCGGCTCGGCGCGCTCGGCTACCTGCGCCTGCCCGGGGTCTCGCCGGGCAACCTCGGCCTGCTGGACCAGCTCGCCGCGCTGCGGTGGGTGCGGGAGAACGCGGCGGCCTTCGGCGGGGACCCGGACGACGTCACCGTGTTCGGGCAGTCCGCGGGCGCGCACTCGATCGCGTGCCTGATGGCGCTGCCGGAGTCACGCGGCCTGTTCCGGCGGGCGATCCTGCAGAGCGCGCCGCTGGGCCTGCGCCTGGCCGGCGCCCGCACCGCGGCGCGCACCGCGCGGTTGTTCACCGCCGCGCTGGGCGCCGATCCGCGGACCGCCCCGGTGACGGAAGTCCTGCGCGCGCAGAACGAGACGATCGTGAAGGCCGCCGGCCCGGGCGGGCTGTACTCGGTGCCGCCGTTCTGCCCGGTCGCCGACGCGCCGCCGCTGCCGAGCGTCGCGCACTGGATGTCGCAGCGGGCGCGGTTCGCCCCGGACGTCGACGTGCTGATCGGCACCACGGCGGCGGAGATGAACTCGTTCCTCACCGGCAAACCGGGAATCGCGCAGCTGGAACGGTTCCCGGTCAGCGCGCGCGGGGTGGCCGCGCTGAAGGCCGGTGTGACGCGGTGGATGTTCGCGGCGCCGTCGCGGGCGTTCGCCGACCAGCTCGCCGCACGCGGCGGGCGGGTGTACAGCTACGTGTTCGACTGGGGCGCGCCGTCCTCGCCCTACGGCGCCGGGCACTGCGTGGACCTGCCGTTCCTGCTGGGCGACGAGCCGGCGTGGCGGAACGCGCCCATGCTGGCCGGCGCCGAGTGGAGCGCGCTGACCGAGCTGGGCCGCGAACTGCGCGCGGCGTGGCTGTCGTTCGCCAAGACCGGCACGCCGTCCCCGGGATGGCCGCGGCACACGCCGAAGCGGGCGCCGCACCGCCTCCCCTGAGGACATCCAGCGGAAATCCACCACAGGCTGCGCGGGTGGGTGGCCGGCGCACCGCCGACCACCCGCGCAGCCGGGGTCAGTCCCGCCGGTCCTGCTCCGCCAGGAAGCGTTCGAACTCCGCGCCCAGCTCCTCCGCGGTCGGCATCGCGGACTCGTCGGCCAGCAGCGTCTTCTTCTCGTCCATCGCCTCGACGAACAGGTCGTACTGCCGCTCCAGCGCGTGCACCACGTCGGCCACCTCGTCGGATTCGGCCACCTGCCGGGCGATCTCCGCGTCGGTGCGGCGGGAAGCCGCGCGCAGCGCCTCGTCCGGCAGGGACAGCCCCGCCAGCCGCGTGATCGAGCCCAGCACGGTCAGCGCCGCCGCCGGGTAGCGGGACTGCGCGAGGTAGTGCGGCACGTGCGCGGCGAACCCGACGGCGTCGTGCCCGGCCTCGCCGAGCCGGAACTCCGTCAGGTTCAGCGCGCTGCCCGGCACCTCCAGCCGGTTGAGCACCGGGTCGTAGTCGCCGATCAGCTCGCGCCGCGTGGCGTGTGCGGTCACCCCGAGGGGGCGCGTGTGCGGCGCGCCCATCGGGATCCCGTGGAACGACACGGTCATCCGCACGTCCCACCGCTCCACGAGCGTCCGCACCGCGGCCGCGTAGCGCTCCCACAGCCCGTCCGGCTCCGGCCCGCTCAGCAACAGGAACGGCGTGCCGACCTCGTCGTGGAACAGCCGCACCGCCAGCTCGGGTGTGTCGTAGCTCTCCCAGTGGTCGGTGTCGAACGTCATCACCGGCCGCCGCGCGCGGTAGTCGATCAGCCGGTCCACATCGAACCGGGCCACCACCCGGTTGTCCCAGTTCGCCTTGAGGTGCTCGCTCACCAGCGCGCCGGCGTGGCCGGCGTCCATGAAGCCGTCGAGCTGGTGCAACAGCACCGCCCCGCTCAACTCCGGGAGCTCCGAGTCCACCTCGTAGAGATCCGTCGGATCGAACACCACAGCCTCCAGCCTGTTCCGGGCACCTCTCTCCTCGACACTCAACGTAGCGAGGGCTGCGATCCATCCCGTCGAAGGGCTTACTTCCACCGGGTTACTGCGCCACTCGGGCGAAACCGGTTAAGAACAATGTTCAGGGATGCTAAGTTGGATCTCTCCGTCACGGCCGGTACACCGAGCGTGATCAACGTCGCCGCTGGACCACGAGGACCGCCCATGACCGCCGACCTGGCCGAGCACGCGCACCACCTGCTGCGCGCCATGGTCACCGACCCCTTCGGGGATTTCTCCCCGTCGGTGTACGAAACCGCCCGCGTCGTGGCGCTCCTGCCCGACCTGGCCGGGCACGCCGACCGCATCGCGTTCCTGCTGGACCAGCAGGCGGCCGACGGCGGCTGGGGCGGACCGGACGGCTACGGCCTGCTCCCCACGCTCAGCGCCACGGAGGCGCTGCTGACGGAGTTCCGCCGCACCGGCGCGCCGTCCATCGCGGCCGCCGCGGAACACGGGCTGCAGGCGCTGACCACCCGGTGGGGCCGGGATCTGCGGGTGGGACTGCCGGACACGGTCGCGGTGGAGATCCTGGTGCCGTCGCTGGTGTCGGCGCTCAACGCGCACCTGGACGCGCTCGAGGCCGAGGAGATCGTGCCGGACCGCAGCCGCCTGCCGCACCCCGAAGGCACTCACCCGGCGCTGCTGCACGGGATGCGCCGCCTGGTCGAGGACGGCCAGGCGCTGCCGGACAAGGTCCTGCACTCGCTGGAGGCGCTGGGCCCGGCCGCGCGCGGCGTCGGCTTCGCCCGTCCCGGCGACGACGGGCTCGGCTGCTCCCCCGCCGCGACCGCCGCGTGGTTCGGCACCGACGGCGCACGCGACCATCCCGGCGTGCGGTACCTGGAGAACGTCCAGGCGCGCCACGGCGGAGCGGTGCCGGTGGCCGCGCCGCTCACGGTGTTCGAACGGTCCTGGGTGGTCTCCACGTTCGCCGACGCCGGCCTGGCCGTCGACGTCCCGGGCGAGGTGCTGGACGAGCTGGCCGCGGAGATCGGCCCGCACGGCGCGCCCGGCGGCGCCGGGCTGCCGCCGGACGCCGACGACACCGCCACCGTGCTCTACGCGCTGGCCACGCAGGGCCGCCCGCACCCGCTGGACTGCCTGCGGGAGTACCACGTGGACGGTCACTTCTGCACCTATCCGGAGGAGCGCACCCCGTCGGTCACCACCAACGCCCACGTGCTGCAGGCGCTCTGCGCGCACGGACAGTCCGAAGTGGCCGGACGGGTGGCCGCGTGGATCGCGGCCCAGCAGCACCCGGACGGCAGCTGGACCGACAAGTGGCACGCCTCCCCGTACTACGCGACGGCGCGGTGCTTCCTGGCGCTGGCCGCCAGCGGGCACGGGGCCGCCGCCCGCGCGCGGGCGCTGCGGTGGATCGCGCGGACGCAGAACCCGGACGGCTCGTGGGGCCGCTGGCAGGGCACGTTCGAGGAAACCGCCTACGCCGTCCAGGTACTGGTGCGTGCCGGGGAACCGTGGGCGGACGAAGCCGCCGCGCGCGGATGTGCGTTCCTGCTGTCCTGGGCGGACGCCGCGCACCCCCCGCTGTGGCACGACAAGGACCTGTACACGCCGGGCCGGATCGTGCGCGCGGAGGGCATCGCCGCGCTGCACCTGGCCGCCGCCCGGCCGCGGGTCGCGGCTCTGCTGACGCGGCTGGAGCCGGCGCCCGCCGAGCGGACGGGCTGAATGAACCGGGTCGAACTGGCGCTCGCCGTCGCCCCGCTGCCCTTCCTCGACGCGCACGCGGACGACCCGGCGGCGATGCTGGACGTGCGGGGCGGGCCGGCGCCGAAGATCCTGGTGTGGCACCACGAAACGCTCGCTTCGCTGTTCCGGCAGGACTCGCGCCTGCGGCACCCGGGCAGCCGCTCGCTCGGCCCGCTGCTCGGGCCGAAGTCGATGCTGTGGGCCGACGGCGCACGCCACGCGGCATACCGGAAGCTGCTCGGTTCTCCACTGCGCGGGCGGCGGCTGGAGGCCTACCACAGCCTCATCACCCAGGCCACCGCGTCGGCGATCGACTCGCTGGGCACGGGCGCGGTGTTCGGACTCGCCGCGTGGACGCGGCGGCTGGCCCTGGACATCGTCGCGCGGATCGTCCTCGGCGATGCGGATCCGGTGCTGCTGCGGGACGTCACGGTGTGGCTGGACCGCGCGCTGGGGTCGCGCCACCGCACGCTCGCCTACCGGCTCCTGCGCGGCGGGCTGCCCGTATCGGGCGCGGAGCTGGACGCGCGGCTGGTCGCCGCCGCGAAGTCGGGCCGGGAGCCGCGGAGCCTGGTTTCGCCCCTGCTGACCGGGAACGGCCCGCTCGGCCCGGTGCCGGACGACGAGCTGCGCGACCAGGTGGTGTCGCTGCTGTTCGCCGGCCACGAGACCACCGCGTCGGCCACCGCGTGGACCCTGTACTGGCTGACCACGCGACCCGACCTGCGGGACGCCGTGCTGTCCGAACTGGACGCCACCACCGGCGACGGCTCCGATCCGGCGGAGGTCCCCGTGCTGCAGGCGGTGATCGCCGAGGCGCTGCGGCTGCACCCGCCGGTCGAGGTCGCGGGCAACCGGGCCCTGCCGGAAGCGGTGGACCTGCACGGCCGCACGCTGCCCGCCGGGACGGTGCTCACCCCCGCGATCTACCTGGCGCACCACCGATCCGAGTACTTCCCGTCCCCGCACGCCTTCGACCCCGGCCGGTTCCTGGGCCGCCGCGGCTTCCCCGAGGGGTACCTGCCCTTCGGCGGCGGCGCCCGGTTCTGCCTCGGCAGCCAGCTGGGGCAGCTGGAGATCCGCATGATCACCGCGGCCGTGCTGCGCCGCCGGGTCCTGCGGTGCGTCAACCCGCGGACCGGGGTGGCGAAGCTGCGCGGGCACGCGATGGCGCCGTCGGCCCGGCTGCGCCTGGAAGTGGTGGCGTGCCGGGACTGACCGGGTGGCGCGACGTGGTCGTCGTGCACCGCCTGCGCTTCCCACTGCCGTTGAGCTATCTGGCCTACGCGTGCTGGGGCGCGGCGTTCGCCGATCCGCGGCACCTGCTCAGCGGCCCGGTGCTGGTCACCGTGGCGGCGACGCTGCTGGTGCTGCTGGCCGCGCTGGCGCTGAACACGGCGGCCGATCTGCGCACCGACGAGCAGGACCGGGACAAGGCGGACCTGGCGGGCGCGGCGCGGCGCCTGGGCAGCAGGCGGATCTTCGGCTGGGCGGCGGCCGAGGCGACCGCGGCGCTCGCGCTGGCCGCGGCGGTGGCGGTGTGGCTGGGCCGCTGGGCAGCGCTGCTGGTGGTGGCGTCGGCGTTGTGCGCGCACCTGCTGTACAACCTGGAGCCGGTGCGGCTGAAGCGGCGCGGGTTCGCCGGCCCGGCCGTGTTCGGGGCCGGATTCCTCGCGGTGCCCGGGCTCGCGTCGTACTTCGCGGTGCGGCCGGCCCTGGAGCGGTCGATGGTGCCGGTGCTGGCGGGGCTGTGCGTGCTCGCGTTCGGCCGCACGGCCTGGTTCTCCGCGCCGGATCACGCCGCCGACGCGCGGACGGGTGTCCGCACCCCGGGCGCGCGGTACGGTCCACGACGGACGCTGGCCGTCTCGTGCGGCGTCGTCGTGGCCGGGCTCACGCTGCTCGGCGTGGGGTTGTGGTGGCGGTACGGACCGGGCTGGGCCGTCGCCGGGGTGCTCGCGGAAGGCGCTTTCCTCAGCGGGATGATCGCGTTGACCGGCCCGGGCGGTTCGTTGTCGCGCATGCGGAAAGTCGCCACCCCGGTCGTGCTGGCCGGCGACCTCACCCTCGTGGCGATCCCGTTCCTGGCCTGACGGCCGCGGCGAGCGCGGCGATGTCGTCCGGGCCCACCCGGCAGCAGCCGCCCACGTACGCGACGCCGGCGGCGAGCCAATCCCAGACCAGGTCCGGCGAGAACCGCGGATCGCCGGCCCAGCCGCGTGCCCGCGCGTCCCAGGTCTCGCCGCTGTTGGGGTAGGCGATCACCGGTTTCCCGCTCGCCTCGTGCGCGATCTCCGCCGCCGCCGCGACGTCGCGGGGGTGGCAGCAGTTCACGCCCACCGCCACGATCTGGTCGTTGCCGCGCGCCACGGCGAAGGCCTCGGTCAGGGGCTGGCCGGCGCGCGTGCTCTCGCCCTCCACCGTGTACGACAGCCATGCCGGGACGTCCAGTCCTTCGATGGCGAGCAGCATCGCCTCGGCTTCGTCCACATCGGGCACGGTCTCGCAGGCGAGCAGGTCCGGCCCGGCCGCGGCGAGGATCTCCGCGCGGGGCCGGTGGAACGTGGCCAGTTCCGCGACGCTCATTCCGTAGTGGCCGCGGTACTCCGACCCGTCGGCGAGCGTGGCGCCGTACGGCCCGATCGAGGCGGCGACCAGTTCGTCGCCGGTCACCCTCGCCTCACGGGCGAGCTCGACGCTCAGCTGCAGCAGCCGCACGGCTTCGTCCCGGTCCAGGCCCAGTTCGGCGAACCCGGCCAGGCTCGCCTGGTAGCTCGCGGTGGTCGCGACCGTCGCCCCGGCGCGGAAGAACGCCCGGTGCGCGGCGACGATCGCGGCCGGGTCGTCGGCGAGCAGCCGGGCGGACCACAGCTCGCCGGACAGGTCGTGCCCGCGCGCCTCCAGTTCGGTGGCCAGGCCACCGTCGAGCACGACGGTCACGGGCCCGCGCGCAGGAAGGTCAGCTCGCGCCACCACACGTCGGCGAGCACGTCCAGCGCCAGTTCGCGGTCGTGCCCGACCCCGCGGATCAGCCAGTGGTAGCAGGCCTGTTCCAGTTGCAGCACCAGCAACAGCGCGCGGGTCAGCCCGGCCTGCTCGTGCTCGCCGGTCCACTGTGCCAGGTACGGCGACAGCTCGCGGGCGGCGTCCACACCCCACTGGTAGTGCCGCGCCGCGACGCGCGGGTCGTCGGCGACCGCCTGCGTCAGGACGTCGATCTCCACCGCGTAGCGCGCCCAGAACGCCAGCACGTGCTCGTCCAGCCAGGCACGCACGCGGTCGCGCGTCAGTTCCGGGAACCGGGCGAGCATGCGGTAGAGCGCGGCGGTGTCCGGCAGGATCCGCTCGAACAACGCCGCCGCGATGTCGGCCTTGTCGCGGAAGTGCGCGTAGAAGGTGGCCCGGCTGCCGTTGGCGGCCGCCACGATGTCGGCGACCGTGGCGGCGTGGTAGCCGAGACGGGCGAAGACCTCGCGGGCGCACTCGAGGTAACGGTCGTGCGCTTCCCGCCACTGCTGCTCGCGGAACGTGTTCCGGGCAGGCGTGGAGATGCCGGTCATCACCCCATCGTAGTGCGCCCGCCGGGGGACGACACCTCCGCGCGTGCGGTTTCCCCTGCGGCTGCGCGGGATCCGCCTCCGGAGGCCGGGACGGGCGCGCGTCCCGCGGGCACGTGGAGCGCGCCCGCCCCGGCGAGGGGGAGGGTTGGAGCGGCACCCGGCGCCGGGGATCGGCCCGGGACAAAGGAGTCATCCCGGCGACGAGTGCCTCGCTCTAGACTGAACGAGCGAACTCGTGACGGAAACGAACCACCGTTGCACTTTCGGTGTACTTGCCGGGCCACGATGTGGTTACCCTGATCGTGTGGCCGCCGGGACGAACTCTCCGGGAGCCGCGACCGCCCACCAGTGGACGGGGCGGGAGGCGCGGCTGCTGCGGCACGCCCTCCGCCTGTCCGTGCGGGGGTTCGCGGCCTACCTCGGCGTCGCGGCGCGCACCGTCGCCAAGTGGGAGAGCGGCGGGACCTCCACGGTGCCGCGGCCGGACACCCAGGCGATCCTGGACACCGCGCTGGCCAGGGCCGACGACGGCGCCCGCACCCGGTTCGAAGTGCTGGTGACCGAGGCGCGCGAAACCGATCGCCGGCCGGAACCGGCCCCCCGCTACGACTACGAGGCCTGGACCGACGACCTGGACCGCACGGTGGCGTGCCTGGGGCGCCAGGAGTTCCGGCTCGCGCGCACGCTGCTGGACCGGTGGCTGGGCCGCTTCGAGCCGAACAGCTCGGACCGGCAGGGCATGTACCTCTACGGCCGGTCGCTGCGGCTGCTCGGCGAGGTGCGGCAGGACCAGGGCGCGCTGCGCGGGCCGCTGTCGGCCGAGCACGTCTACCGGCAGGCGCTGCGGGTGTTCACCGAGCTGGAGTCGCCGCGCCGGGTGGCCCAGCTGGAACTGCAGCTGGTCGTGATCGACGAGATGTCCGGTCAGCTGGAGTCGGCCGCGGCCCGGTACCAGAGCCTGACCGACGACGAGCGGCTCAGCCCGCACGACCGCACGCGCGCGCGGCTGTGGGTGGGCACGGCGCTGAGCAAGGGCGGCCTGCACGAGACGGCGACCGAGCACATCGTGCCCGCGATCCGCGAGTTCGAAGCGCTGGAGGAGCCCGCGGACTGGTCGATCGCGCACCAGAAACTCGCGCTGGCCCACCGTGGCGCGGGCGATCTCACCGCCGCCGGCCGCGCCATCGACGTGGCCCTGTCCAACCGCGTCGACGACACGCCGCTGCAGCAGGTGCGGCTGGACACCGCGCACGCGCACATCCTGCTCTCCGACACCGCCACCGCGGATTCCGGGCTCGCCATTCTGGAGCGGACCGCGCGCATTTCCACCCGCTACGGGCTCATGCACCAATTGCGCAGCATCGACGGCATTCGCCGCGGTTTCGAGTCCCGGTAAGAAGCCGATGCGGAAAGTGCTGCTCGACCGGGTGTGGGCCGACGCCGAACTGGTCTGGGAGTTCCACCGGCTGCGCCACCGCCCGAAGCCGTGCTCGGCCGCCGTGGCGCTGGGCTGCAACGACCTCGGCGTCGCCGCGCACGCGGCCGAACTGTACCACCGCGGTCTGTTCCCGGTCGTGGTGTTCACCGGTGGCAACAGCCGCGAGACCGTGCGCGCGTTCCCGCGCGGCGAGGGCGTGCACTACCGGGAGCGGGCCCTGGAACTCGGGGTGCCCGACGACGCGATCCTGGTGGAGCCGAACGCGACCAACACCGGCGAGAACATCGCGCTGTCGCGGGAGGTCCTCGCCGCCGCCGGGGTCGAGGTGTCGTCGTTGATGCTGGTCTCGATGCCGTACATGGAGCGGCGGGCGTTCGCGACGACGCGGAAGGTGTGGCCGGAGGTGGAACCGGTGTGCGCGTCGGCCCCGGTGTCGCTGACCGAGTACGCGCTGCGGACCCAGCACGGCACCGAGCTCATCGACATGATCGTGGGCGATTTCCAGCGCCTGATCGAGTATCCCCGAAAGGGTTTCGCGATTCCGCAGAAAATTCCTCCGATCGTGTATTCGGCGTATCGGCGACTGGTGGCCGCCGGATTCCGCAGCCGCATGCTGTGATTCCATACGGGCCGTGCCCGAGACGCTTTCCTGCGCCGTCCATCAACCGAATCTCTTCCCCCGACTGTCCACACTGGCCAAACTGGCCCGCGCCGACGTGTGGGTCGTGCTCGACGACGTCCAGTTCAACGCCCGCGACTACCAGCACCGCGCCCGCCTCGCCGCGGCCGCCGACCCCGAGGCCCAGCGCTGGCTGACCGTGCCGGTGCACCGGCCGCGCGGCCGGGACAGCCGGATCGGCGAGCTGCGTCTCGCCGACCCGGCCGCGACGCACCGCACGATGTCCCGCCTGGTGCGGCAGTACTACGGCCGCTGCGCGCACTGGGCGGAGACCGGCGAGATCGTCGAGGAGGTGCTCGCCGCGCTGGCGCTGAACGAGCACCTGGCGGTCGTGGCCGAGGTGTCGGTGCGCGCCATGCTGCACCGCCTCGGCTGGCGGGGCGACGTGCTGCGCAGCAGCGAGCTGCCCGCACGCGACGGGCGGTCCGAGCGGCTGGCCGACCTGACCGCCGCGGTCGGCGCGAGCACCTACCTGTGCGGGCCGGGCGGCGCGAAGTACCTGTCGGAGCGCCCGTTCCTGGACCGCGGGCTCCAGGTGCGCTACCCGCCGCCGCCCCCGCTGAGCCGCGCACCCGGGATGCGCACCGCGAGCGCGCTGTGGGCGTTCGCCGCGCGCGGCCCCGCCGGGGTCCGGGACGCGCTCGCGACCGACTGCGTGCCCGCGCGCTGACCCAAGACCCCTTCTACACAAGGTAAAGACGATTCCGGCAACCGGGCCTTCACGGCGGCCCGGTTACCCTCGCCTCCCGTGCGCCCGTCTCGTGCCCTCCCCCGGTTCCTCGCCTTCTGCGCTGTCGCGGGTGTTCTCGTCGCCGGGGTCGTCGCGCCCGTCGCCCTGGGCGCGGGTGTGCTGTCCAATCAGGTCGCCGACGCGGTGGACGGGATCTCCGCGACGCTCGCGAACAGCGAGCAGCCGCTGGTGACCACAGTGACCGACCGCGACGGCACCCCGATCGCGACGTTGTTCGACCAGTACCGGCTCCCGGTCACCGCGGACGGGATCGCACCGGCGATGAAGGCCGCGATCGTGTCGATCGAGGACCGCCGCTTCTACGACGAGGGCGGCGTCGACGTGAAGGGCATGGTGCGCGCCGCGCTGCACGACTCCTCCGGCGGCAGCACGCAGGGCGGGTCGACGATCACCCAGCAGTACGTCAAGAACTACCTCATCAACGTCGTCGACCGGAACGACCGGGCGGCGCAGCTGGCCGACCAGGCCGACACGATCGCCCGCAAGCTGCGCGAGGCCAAGATCGCCGTCCAGCTCGGACAGACGGTGTCCAAGGAGGACATCCTGACCGGCTACCTGGACGTGGTGGAGTTCACCGGCAACGTATACGGGGTGGGGGCCGCCGCGCACGCCTACTTCGGCACCACACCGGACAAGCTGACCGTGCCGCAGGCCGCGCTGCTCGCCGGGATGGTGAACAACCCCAACCTCTACAACCCCTACACCCACCCGGACCAGGCCCTGAAGCGGCGCAACCTGGTGATCGACGCGATGGTCAGCACGAAGACCCTCACCCCGGCCGACGGCGCCACCGCGAAGGCCGCGCCGCTCGGCGTCCTGCCGGACGGCCCGGACATCCCGTCGAGCACCTGCTTCGGCGCGGCGCCGGACGCCGGGTTCTTCTGCCAGTACGCGGAGAGCTACCTCATCCAGGCCGGGTTCACCGCCGACCAGCTGGAGACCGGCGGGTACACGATCCGCACGACGCTGGACCCGGTGGTGAGCCGGATCGCGAAGGACGCCGTGGACGCCAACGTGCCGACCAGGCAGGACGGCGTGGCGAACACGTTCGCGGTCGTCCGGCCCGGCCAGGCCGGCCACGAGGTGCTCGCGATGGTCGCCAACCGCAACTACGGCACCGACCCCGCGCGGGGCGAGACGTCGACCAACATCGTGGCGGGCGCGAGCAACGTGTTCGGCGCCGGCTCGTCGTTCAAGATCTTCACCTCGGCCGCGGCGCTGGAGAGCGGGAAGGCGGGCCTGGACACCCCGCTGCCCAACCAGGCCGGCCAGTGCTTCACCCAGCCCGGCGCGAACCGGTACACGCAGCCGTACTGCGTGCAGAACGACGGGGTGGGCTACCCGGACCCGATCTCGCTGCGGGACGGGCTGGCCACCTCGCCCAACGTCGCCTTCGTCAACCTGGAGCAGCAGGTCGGCATGCCGGCCGTGCTGGACATGGCGCGGCGGCTGGGCCTGCGCAACACGCTGGCGACGAACGACGCGGGCGCGAAACTCGATCCGTCGTCGTCGAACCCGCAGTACAGCCAGCCGCAGTCGCAGTACTTCCAGGACAAGCTGTCGTTCACGCTCGGCAACAGCCCGGTGAGCCCGCTGGAGATGGCGAACGTGTCGGCGACGCTGATGAGCGGCGGCACGTGGTGCCCGCCCAACCCCGTGCTGTCGGTCACCGACCGGTACGGGCACGACGTGCCGGTGCGGCAGCAGGCGTGCGAGCAGGTGGTGCCGCCGGGGCTGGCGGACTCGCTGCTGAACGGGCTGAGCCAGGACACGGTGTCGGGCACCTCCGCGGCGGCGGCTTCGGCGGCCGGGTGGCACCACGCGGACTTCGGCAAGACGGGCACGACGCAGCAGAGCGAGTCGGTCGCGTTCGTCGGCGGGGTCGACGACTACGCCGTGTCGTCCATGGTCTTCGCCGACGGCCCGCACCCGGCCGAGATCTGCCCCGGCACGCCCGTGCACCTGGGCTCGTGCGGACACGGCGCGTTCGGCGGCACGGTGGCGGCGCCGCCGTACTTCCGCGCCATGAACCAGATCCTGGGCAGCCGCCCGGACATCCCGATCCCGGCGGCCGATCCGGCATACCTGCAGGCCCGCTCGTAGCCGGCGCGGGAGGCCGATCGTCCGGCCTCCCGCTTCCCCGCCGAGCGTGATCACTGGTCAGCCCGCGGGGTCCTGGCTCAGCAACCCGTCGTCGGCCATGGCGGTCCCCGTGCCCGGTCCGCCGACGAGCAGCGTCGTGTCGAGCCGCCCGGTGACCGCCGCCAGCCGCCGGGCCCCGGTCAACCTCCTTCGCATCGTGGCGGACAGGCCTGGACACAACCTAGCCACGCACCGGGACCGTGTCGTAACCTCGCGTGAGTGGGCTTCGCGGAGGAGGCGCCGTCCGGCGGCGGGCTCGAGCCGGGTGAGCTGGTCGCCGGGCAGTACGAGGTCGACAGGTGCTTCGCCCGCGGTGCGTTCGGCTTCGTCTACCTCGCCCGCGACCGCAACCTGCAGGGCAAGCAGGTGGTGCTCAAGGGCCTGACCCGCCCGCACGACACGGCCGCGATCAAGCTCGCCGCGCACGAGAGCCGCGTCCTCACCGCGCTCGAACACCCCAGCATCGTGCGGATCTTCAACGTCGTCACCCACCGCGGCCTCAGCTACCTGGTGATGGACCACGTCGACGGGCCGACCCTGCGCAGCGTGCGCGACGCGGGCGGGCTGACGATCGCCGACGCGCTCGCCTGCGCCGTCGACGTGCTGGGCGCGCTGGGCTACCTGCACCGGCAGGGCCTGCTGTACTGCGACATGAAGCCGGACAACGTGATCCGCGCCGGCGAGTCGGTCAAACTGGTCGACTTCGGCGCGATCCGCCGCACCGGCGACCGGGAGAGCCCGGTCCTGGGCACCCCGCCGTACCTGGTCGGCCACACCGAGATTCGCGAGCACGGGCTGACCGAGCGGGCCGACATCCACGCCGTCGGCGTCATGCTGGACGAACTCGTCGAGTGCGACGCGGGCGAACCGGGCGCGGAGTCCTTCCGCCGCCTGGTCGCCCGCGCGACCGCGGACTTCGACCGGCGCTTCGCCGACGTGCCGGAGATGCTGAACCAGGTGCGCGGCGTGCTGCGCGAGGTGCGCTGCCTCGCCGACGGCAGACCGCGGCCCGCCCGCTCGGCGGTGTTCGCCGAATCCGCGGCGCTGCTGGACGACGGGCTCAGCCTGGCCCCGCCGCTGGCCGCGTGGACCGGCGACGGCGGCGGCGCACTGGCCGACGGGCGGCCCTCCCCCGCGGACGTGGCGGCAGGCCTGCCCGTGCCGTTCCCCGACCCGGCCGATCCGCGGACCCCGCTGCTGCACAGCGTGCGGGCGCCGGACCCACGGCGGTTGCTCACCAAGCTCGCGAGCGTCCCGGCGTCGGTCGAGGTGGACTTCCACCGGGCCCGCGCGAACCTGGAGGCGGGCGACCTGGCCGCGGCCGGGCACTGCCTGCGGTCGGCGGAGCGGCAGCTGGGCTGGCGGGCGCACCACGACTGGCGGGCGAGCTGGCACCGCGGGCTCCTCGCCCTGGCCGAGGGCCGGGTGGGCGCGGCCGCCGAGCTGTTCGACGACGTCTACCGATCCGTGCCTGGTGAGCCGGCGCCGAAGCTGGCGCTCGGGTTCTGCGCCGAGCACCTGTCGCGGCCGGACACCGCGGCCCGGTTCTACGAGGCGGTGTGGGGGGTGGGGGGGGGGGTGTTGGGGGGGGGG
>NZ_JBEXTX010000013.1:0-107998 GCF_040614175.1 Amycolatopsis sp. NPDC006131 | reverse complement strand
GGTGCGGGCAGGTCTGGCGGTGCCGGCCGGCGGGAGCCGGATGCGCGGCAGGAGTCGGGCCGTGGTGCGGGCAGGTCTGGCGGTGCCGGCCGGCGGGAGCCGGATGCGCGGCAGGAGTCGGGCCGTGGTGCGGGCAGGTCCGGTGGCGCTGGTCGGCGGGAATCCGGCCGTGGCGCGGGGGCGGCCGCGCACAGGTCCGGCGGTAGCGCCCGGCAAGAACCGGGAACGCGGCAGCAGCCGGGTGGCGCCGCGGCCTTCTCCGCGGGCGCCCGCACCGGCCGCCGCCGGGGTGGCTCCTCTCGCTGATCGCGCCAGGCGCGCCGTGTCCAGCGCGGATCAGCGCTGGATGACAGCCGCACCGAGCGCCTGCCGGGCCGGGCTCCGCCCGGCGCGACCCGCGCCGGTGAGCCCCGACGGGCGTGGATTCGGTTCGCGCCCGGGGGGACATGCGCCGGGCGCGACTCGTGCTGGCCGCCGAACGCGCCAGGGCCCGAATCCCGATCCACGCCGGACGTCAGCCGCGCCGTGCGCGGGCGTGGACCCGAGCCAATTCCCGGTAGTTCTCGGCGTTCGCGCGCGTCGCGGCCTGCTCCTCGGCGGTGAGCGGGCGCCGGACCTTCGCCGGGATTCCTGCGACCAGTGAGCCGGGCGGGATGTCCGCGCCCTCCAGCACCACCGCGCCTGCCGCGACGAGGCTGCCCGCTCCGATCCTCGCGCCGTTGAGCACCACCGCGCCCATCCCGATCAGGCAGTCGTCCTCGATGGTGCAGCCGTGCAGGACCGCGCGGTGCCCGACGCTCACCCCCGAGCCGATCGTGACGGGGAACCCGGGGTCGGCGTGCACGATCGTGCCGTCCTGGATGTTGCTGCCCGCCCCGACGGTGATCGTGTCCAGGTCCGCCCGCAGCACGGCCGTGTACCAGACCCCGGCGCCCGCGGCGACGGTGACCGCGCCGGCGACCACCGCGCCCGGCGCGATCCACGCGCCCGCGTCGACGGACGGCTGTTCGCCGTCCACAGTGAGATGTTCCATGATGTCCTTTCCAGATGTCTACAGTGGATTCACAGCGCGGACGGCAGGATCGCCGCCGTCCAAGCGAGCAGGGGCGCGCCCACGACGACGAGCGCGCTGTAGGCGAGCATGCGGCGCTGGAAGACGCGCTTGTCCGGGACCTGGGCCTGCGCGAGCACGATGATCCCGTTGGTGGAGAACGGGCTCACGTCCACGACGGTGGAGCAGAAGCCGAGTGCGACGACGAACCCGGCCGCGCCGAGCTGCCCGAGGTCCAGCAACGGCACGGCCAGCGGGAGCGCGATCCCGAGGGTGCCGATGGAGGAACCGAACGCGGACACGATCGCCACGGCGAAGCACAGCAGGAGCGCGGCCAGCAGTGGCGACCCGAGTGCCGCGGCCGCCTCGCCGAGCATCGCCAGGGTGCCGTTCTCCTTCAGCACCGCCATGTAGGACAGCATCCCGCACACCAACAGCACGGCCGGCCAGGCGACCTCGTCGGCCGACGGCTTGTGCCGGTCCGGGGCGAACAGCAGCAGGACGGCGGCGATGACGAACGCCGCGACCCCGACGTCGATCCCGAACGCCCCGGCGACCAGCAGCGCGAGCATGCCGGTCAGGGTGATCACCCGCAGCGGGGTGACCCGCGCCTCGGTGACCACGGCGGTCCGGGTCCGCGTGAGCGTGCCGGTGGACCCGCCGCCGCCGGCCGGCTGGCCCGGTCCCGCCACGACCTCGTCGCGGACGAACAGGTCACGCCCGAGGACCGCGAACAGCACCGCGGCGATGAGCACGTTGAGCCCGAACGGGACGGCGAACAGCAGCAGCGGGCTGACGTCCAGGCCGGCGTCGTCCACCATGCCGGTGGTGAACGCGCCGTACACGGTGATGGGGGAGAAGGCGGCCGACAACGCGCCGTGGCTGAGCATCATGCCCATCAGCAGCGGGTTGATCCGGTAGCGGGCGGCGATCGGCATCGCGATGGGCGCGAGCATGCCGACCGCGAGCACCGACCCCAGCGACATGAGCACGGCGGCGAGCGCGAACATCAGCCACACCACCGCCCACCGCCGCCCGCGCACCAGCTTGAGCGAGGCGGCGACGACGAGGTCGATCGTGCCGTTGACCTTCGCCACCCCGAACAGCAGCGTGATGCCGACGACGAGGACGAACGTGTCGCCGGGGAAGTACCCGGTGACGTCGTCGACGGAGATGCCGGAGATCGCGCCGACGACGAACGCGGCGACGAACGCGAGGATCCCCATGTTGACGGGCAGGACCGTGGCGAGGGTGAACACCGCCACGAGGACGAGGAGTGAAACGAACTGGACCATTGCGACCTGTTCCGGTCACGCACGCCCGCGGGGGCGGGCCACGTCACCATTGACGAGGGACCAGGGGGACGACGCGGCCGTCAGGCCGGTGCGGGTGCGCGGCGCAGCGCCTCCCGCACGGTGGCGACCGCGGTGGAAAGCACGTCTTCGTCGATCCCGGTGGGGATTCCGCGGGCGTGCAGGTGCGCCACGAGATCCTCGGTGGCGATGTTGCCGTGGGCGCCGGGCGCGAACGGGCAGCCGCCGTAGCCGCCCGCGGCGCTGTCGAAGCGGGTGACGCCCGCCTCGATCGCGGCGTCCACTGTGCTCAGAGCCTGACCGTGCGCGTTGTGCAGGTGCAAGGAGAGTTCGATGCCGGGCAGGGCGTCGCGGACCCGCGCGAGCGAGGTCATGACCTGGTCGGGCGTGGCGGTGCCCAGCGTGTCGGCGAGACCGATGCGGCGGATGCCCATCACGGCGAACCGCCTGGCGACCGCGACCAGCCGGTCCGGGGCGACCGCGCCGTCGAACGGGCACACGAAAGCGGTCGAAATGCCGGCCCGGAAAGCGGTTCCCGGGTGTTCGGCCACGGCGCGAGCCAGGTCGTCCAGCGCGGCGTCGCTGTCCCGGCCGGCGTTGGCGCGGCTGTGCCCGCTGCTGGCGGAGGCGACGACCAGCACGTCGCGGGCGCCCGCGGCGACGGCGCGGCGCACGCCGCGGGCGTTGAGCGCGAGGAAGGTGTAGCGCACGGAATCCTGGTGCGGCAGTGCGGCCACCAGGTCTTCCGCTCCGGCCATCTGCGGCACCTTGGCGGGGTTGACGAACGATCCGGCTTCCAGGTGCCGCAGGCCTGCGGCGACGAGCGCCTCCGCGATCGCGACCCGGTCGGCCACCGGCACCACGGCCGGCTCGTCCTGCAGGCCGTCGCGCAGCACCACGTCGGTGATGGTCACGCTCACCTCAGATCACCTTCCGCTCGCGGTAGCCGGACAGGCGCTCGGCGCCGATGCCGAGCAGTCCACCGAGCACGGCCTCGGTGTGCTCGCCCAATTCCGGACCCGCCCACCGGACGTCGCCGGGGGCGCCGGGCAGGCGCGGCACCACGCCCGGGAAGCGGATCTCCTCCGGCTCGTCCTCGACCACGACCTTGAGGGGGCGCAGCATGTCCCGCGCGCGGTAGTGCTCGTCCGCGGCGATAGCCCGCGCGTCGTACACCGGCCCCGCGGGCACCCCGGCGTCGTTGAGGATCCGCACCGCCTCCGGCGCGGTGTGCGCGGAGGTCCACGCGGTGATGGCGGCGTCGAGTTCGTCTTCCCGGGCGGAGCGGGCGTCGCCGTCGGCGAGCGCCGGGTCCTCGGCCAGGTCCCGGCGGCCGACCGCGGTCATCAGGCGGCCGAACGCGCCGCTGGAGTTGCCCGCGATCATGACCGACTGCCCGTCGGCCGTGGGGTAGACGCCACTGGGCACCACACCGGGCAGGTTCCCCGCGGTGCGCTCGCGCACCACGCCGTAGGCGTCGTAGTCCGGGATCAGCGACTCCATCATCATGAACACCGACTCGTAGAGTGCGACGTCGGCGACGCGGGGGCCGTCGTGGGGGACACCGCGTGCCTTGCCCAGCAACAACATCAGCGCGCCGACGACGCCGTAGAGCCCGGCGGCGGCGTCGGCGATCGGTGCGGCAGGCCGCACCGGGGGACGGTCGGGGTGCCCGGTGACCTGCCGCAGCCCGCCGAAGGCTTCGGCGACGCCGCCGAACCCGGCGCGGTCGCGGTAGGGGCCGGTCTGCCCGTAGCCGGAGATGCGGACGACCACCAGGTCCGGGTTCACCGCGGTGATTTCGGCCGGCCCGAGGCCCCAGCGTTCCAGCGTGCCGGGGCGGAAGTTCTCGACCACCACGTCGCACTGCCGCGCCAGGTCCAGGACGAGCGCGCGGCCCTCGTCCTGCTTGAGGTCCAGCGTGACCGATTTCTTGTTGCGGGCGATGGTGCGGAACAGCATCGACGTGCTGCCCCGGGTGCGGCGCCAGCCGCGCAGCTCGTCGCCGACGCCGGGCCGTTCGACCTTGATCACCTCGGCGCCGAAGTCGGCGAAGACGCGGGTGGCGAAGGGGGCGGCGATGAAGTTGCCGAGTTCGAGCACGCGGATGCCGGTCAGGGGAGCGTCGGCCACAACGCCTCCGTTCTCAAATAATGACTACCGATGTCATTTATCGAGAAGGACCATAAGTCGCGAGGGCCCGGCGCCACAAGACCGGTGCCCAACTTCAGCGGTGGCGCAACGCCCTTTCCAGCGTTTCCGCGGCCGCGACCACGAGATCGCCGTACTGCGCGCCCGGCCCGTCGCCGGACACCCGGAACACCGGGGCGGCCAGGCAGACCGCCGCGACCACGTCGCCGCGGTAGCGCACGGGCGCGCTCACCGAACACAGGCCGGGGGTCCGTTCGGACACGCTCTCCACCCAGCCCCGGCCGGCGCCGGTGAGCGCCAGAGCTGCCGATCCCTTGTCCGACAACGGCAGCACCGTGCCCACGGGCACGGCGGCGCGCAGCTCGTGGGGCGACTCCTCGCTGGCCACGCACAGCCGGTCCTCGCCGCGCAGCACCCACAGCTGGGCCGTCTCGCCGGTCTCGGCGCGCAGCCCGGTGAGCACCGGCGTCGCGGCGGCCGTCAGCGCGGACGAGGCGAACCGGGGGCCGATGTGGTGGCGGCCGTCGTCGTCGCGGTGCAGCAGGCCGTGCTTGACCATGGCGGACACCAGCCGGTGGGCGGTCGGCACCGACAGCCCGAGCGCGCGGGCGATCTCGCTGGCCCCCATCGGGTTCGCCTCGACCGCGTCCAGGATCGCGACCACCCGGTCCAGCACACCTACCCCGGTCGACACCGTCTCGCGCCACTGCTCGTCGTCCGCCACGCCGACACGGTAGCGCCGCCGGTGCGCGGCCGTCGCGGCGGCTCGCTGGACAAAGTGACCAGTGAAAGGGGCGAAACGTCGGGCAGAACGCGCACAATGATCAGCGCCGGGGGCGACACTTGCGCAGCTCCGGCGCCGCCCCGCACGCTTCGGCCATGCACGAAGCTGATCTCCCCGCGCTCCACCGCCTGATGGTCGTGGCGCGCCGGCTCGACGAAGAGGCCATCGCGCTGCAGCGCCAGGGCGTGTTCCCCGCCTACGCGCCGGCCAAGGGCCAGGAGGCCGCTCAGGTCGGCAGCGCCGCCGCGCTCGACCTGGCCCGCGACTTCGCCTTCCCGTGCTACCGGGAGCTCGGCGTCGCGGTGGCGATGGGCGTCGACCTCGTCGGCTACCTCGCGACCCACCTCAACGTCTGGCACGGCGGGCTCTACGACCCGAAGGCCTCCCGGCTGGCGCCGTTCAACGCCGTCGTCGGCGGTCCCGTCACCCACGCGGTCGGCTGGGCGATGGGCGCGAAGCTCGACGGCACCGGCGGCGCGGCGATCACCTACTTCGGCGACGGCGCCAGCTCGCAGGGCGACGTGCACGAGGCGATGAACTTCGCCGGCGTCTACCGGCTGCCGGTGGTCTTCTTCTGCCAGAACAACGGCTGGGCGATCTCGGTGCCGACCGCGGAGCAGGTGGCGGGCGGCTCGGTCGCGGCCCGCGCCGCCGGGTACGGCATCGAGGGCGTGCGCGTCGACGGCAACGACGTGGTGGCGGTGTTCGAGGCGACTCGCGCCGCGCTGGACCGCGCGCGCGACGGCGGCGGACCGACCGTGATCGAGGCGATGACCTACCGGCTGGGTCCGCACTCCACTTCGGACGATCCCGGCCGCTACCGCACGCTGGAGGACGAGCGCGCGTGGCTCGACCGGGACCCGCTGACCCGCGCGGCCGCGCAGCTGTCCGCCGACGAGGTCGCCGCAGCCGAGGAGCACGCCGCCACGGTGGTGAGCGGTGTCCGCGACGGCCTGCTGGCGCTGAACCCACCGCCCGCCGAGGAGCTGTTCTCGTTCGTCTACCGCGAGCCCACGACGGCCCTGCTGGAGCAGCAGCGGGTGTGGAAGGAGTCCCTCGATGCCTGAGTTCTCGTTGCAGCAGGCGCTGAACCTCGCCCTGCGCCACGCGTGCGAGGACGACGACCGGGTGCTGATCTTCGGCGAGGACGTCGGCACGCTCGGCGGGGTGTTCCGGGTGACCGACGGGCTGCGTGACAAGTTCGGCGAGCACCGCGTGTTCGACACCCCGCTGGCCGAGTCCGCGATCATGGGCATGGCGGTCGGGCTGGCCGTCGCCGGGTGGCGGCCGGTGCCGGAGATCCAGTTCGACGGCTTCAGCTACCCCGCGATCGACCAGATCGTCAACCAGGTCGCCCGCATGCACTACCGCAGCCGTGGCGTGCTGAACATGCCGATCACGTTGCGGCTGCCCAGCTTCGGCGGGATCAAGGCGCCCGAGCACCACGGCGAAAGCCTGGAAGCGCTGTTCGCGCACGTGCCCGGCCTCAAGGTCGTCGCGCCGGCCACCCCGCGCGAGGGCTACCACCTGCTGCGGCAGGCGATCGCCGATCCGGACCCGGTGATCTTCCTCGAGCCCAAGTCCCGGTACTGGCACCGCGAGACGTTCGATCCCACCGAGCCGGCCGAGATGCCGCCGCCCGGCACCAGCCGTATCGCCCGTCCCGGCAAGCACGGCACCCTGGTCGCGTGGGGCGCGATGGTCGCCCGCTGCCTGCAGGCCGCCGAACTGGCCGCCGAGGACGGGGTCGAGCTGGAGGTCCTCGACCTGCGCTGGCTCAAGCCGATCGACGCCGACGGGCTCGCGCGGTCGGTGGCCCGCACCCGCCGCGCGGTCGTCGTGCACGAGGCGCCGCTGACCGCCGGGCTCGGCGCCGAGGTGTCCGCGCTGATCACCGAACGCTGCTTCGCCGACCTGCGCGCGCCCGTGCAGCGGGTCGCCGGGTTCGACGTGCCCTACCCGTCCGGCGCGCTGGAGGACGAGTACCTGCCCAGCGCCGACCGCATCCTGACCGCCGTGCAGACCACCCTGGAGTACCGCCGTGGCTGAAGTGACCTTCCCCCTGCCCGACCTCGGCGAGGGCCTGATCAGCGCCCGCGTGCTGGAGTGGCTCGTCGCCGAGGGCGACTGGGTCGAGCGCAACGCGCCGCTGGTCGAACTGGAGACCACCAAGTCCGCCGTGGAGATCCCCTCGCCCCAGTCCGGCCGCGTCACCCGGCTGCACGTCGGCGAGGACGAGGAACTCGCGGTCGGCGCGCCGCTGGTCACCTTCACCGTGGAGGACGCCGGGATCGTCGGCACCGTCCCGGAGGAGCGCAAGCCGCAGCGGCGGGTCCGCCTGACCCTGCCGGAGGACTGAGGCGTGTTCGCCACCGCCGCCGACGGCACCAAGATCTGGTTCGACCACGCGCCCGGGCCGCGGACGGTGCTGCTGATCCACGGCTTCGCCTCGGACAGCGCCCGCACCTGGGAGCAGACCGGCTGGTTGCGGGCGCTGGACGGGCTCGGGCACCTGGCCGTGGACCTGCGCGGGCATGGGCAGAGCGGCACGCCCGCCTCCGGGTATTCGCCCGGCGGCCTGGCACGGGACGTGCTCGCCGTGCTCGACGAGGCCGGGTTGTCCACTGTGGACGTCGTGACGTACTCGATGGGCGGTCTGGTCGGGTGGGAGCTGGCGCGGCTCGCCCCGGGACGGGTCGGCCGGATGGCGCTCGGCGGCATCGGCGGCCGCCCCGTCGCCCGCGAGTCGATGGAGCGCGTGCGGGAGGCGCTGTCCGGCGGCGACCTGGACGCCTGCGTCGACGGGATCGCCGGTCACCGCCTCGACGGCCCGCCGCCGGTGCCCGTGTTGTTCGCCGCGGGTGAGCAGGACGAGGTCGCCGCGGACGCGCCGGAGTTCGCGGCGTCGCTGGGCGCGCCGTTCGTGTCACTCGGACGGCGCACCCACTTCAACGCGGTGTCCAGCCGCAGGTTCAAGGACGCGGCGCTCGCGTTCCTCGCCCCTGCAGGATGACCAGCGCCCCGAGGACGAGCACGGCGGCGCCGATCACCCGCAGCCCGGTGTCCGCGCCCGACACGAACGCCGGGATCACCTCGTCGGCCCGGGCGCGGGTGAGCGCCTCGGCGACGGTGTGGGCGCCGCGGGCGTCCTCGGGGAGCGCGGCGGTGAACCGCGCCGTGAGCACGGTGCCGATGACGGCGACGCCGAGCGCGCTGCCGAACTCCCGGGTGGTGGCCTGCAGCCCGGTCGCGACCCCGGCCTGCGCGGCGGGCTGCGAGCCGGCGATCACCCCGGACAGTGTCGGCAGCGCGAGCGTCACGCCGATCCCGGTCACGACGAGCCAGGCCGCGTAGACGGCGTACGGGGTGGCGGTGTCGCTCGTGGACAGTCCGAGGAGGCCGGCGCCGACGAAGCCGAACGCGAGCGCGGTCACGGCGGTGAGGCCGATCCGCGCCGTCAGGCGGCCGACGTGCCGCGCGCCGAGGATGATCGGGACCGTCAGCGGGATGATCCCGAGGCCGGTCCACAGCACGCCGAAACCCTTGGCGTATTGGAGGAACGACGCGTTGACGTAGAACAACGCGAACATGCCGAAGAAGATCGCCGTCATGCCGAGGCACGCGCTGCGCAGGCCGGCGATCCGGAACAGCCTGGGATCCAGGAGCGGGTGGCGGACCTTGAGCTCGACGACGGTCCACACCGCGAACAACACGGCCGAGCAGGCGAACCCGCCGATGACCAGAGGGCTGCCCCGGCCGGCCTCCGGGCCCTGCACGATGCCCAGCAGCAGCGCCACCGACGCGGCGACCAGCAGGACCGCGCCCGGCACGTCGAGACGGCGGTCGTGGCGCGCCGACACCGGCGCGATGCGAGCCACGAGCGCGGCCAGGACCAGCGCGATCGGCACCGCGGCGGCGAACAACCAGCGCCACGACCCGCCGGTCAAGATCGCGCCGCCGCCCGCGTTGCCGATCACCCCGCCGATGCCGGTCATGGACGCCCACGTGGCGATGACCGGGCCCTTCCGGTCGGCAGGGACGGCGTGCAGCAGCACCGCGAGGGTGTTGGGCAGCACGGCGGCCGCGCCGATCCCGGTGACCGCGCGCCCGGCGAGCAGGAGCGGGATGCCCGGCGCGACAGCGGAGATCAGCGCGCCCGCCGCGAACAGGGCCAGGCCGGAGAGCAGCACGCCCTTGCGGCCGAAGCGGTCGCCCGCCGCGCCGCCGGGGATCACCAGGCAGGCGAAGAAGACGACGTAGGTGTCGACGATCCAGACCAGCGCCGATGCGGACGGCCGCAGGGCGCTGGCGGCCAGCATGGGCACGGCCAGGTTGATCGCGGCGACCATGCCGACGACGAGCACGACGCACGCGCACATGACGGTGAGCAGACTCCGGTGCGAGACCCGGGGGAGAACCTGTGACATGACACGGACGCTAGGGATTCCTTCGACCTGCTTGCCACGCAACTTTGGCAAGGGAACTTTGCGTACGATGCAACTGTGGCCGAGCACCTCGATCTGAACCTGCTGCGCGTGTTCGACGCGCTGCTGCGGGAGGGCAGCGTGACGGCGGCGGCCGAGCGGCTGCACCTGTCCATCCCGGCGACCAGCCGCGCGCTGGGCAGGCTGCGGCGGGCGATGGACGACCCGATCCTGGTGCGCGCGGGCCGCGGGATGGCGCCGACGCCGTTCGCGCTGCGCACCGCGCCGCGGGTGCGGTCGCTGCTGGAGGAGGCGTCGGCGCTGACCAGCGCCGACCGCGAGGTGCGGCTGGCGGAGCTGGAGCGGACCTTCACGATCCGCATCAACGACGGGGTGGCGGCGACACTGGCAGCGGCCGCGGTGGAGGCCGCGTCCGCGGTCGCGCCTGGGGTGACGCTGCGGTTCGTCGCGGAGGGCAGCGAGAGCGCCGAGGCCCTGCGCGACGGCTCGGTGGACCTGGACATCGGGGTCGGGGAGGCGACGGCGCCGGACATCCGCACGGCTGTGCTGTATCGCGAACGGCTGGTCGGCATCGTGCGGGCGGACAGCTCGCTGGGGCGGCACCGCCGTCCGACGCTGGCGCAGCTGTGCCGGCACCCGCACGTGTCGGCGTCCCGCCGCGGCCGGGCGCGCGGCCCCCTCGACGAGGCGCTCGACGCCGCCGGGCTGGAGCGGCACGTCGCGGCGGTGGTGCCGACCTTCGCGGTGGCCGCGCTGCTGGTCTCGTCGAGCAGCTACGTCGGGCTCGTGCCGCAGCGGCTGGCCGCCCAGTACGGCTCGGTGCTGGGCCTGCGGTGGTTCCCGGTCGCGGCGGAGCTGCCGGAGCTGGAGGTGCACCTGCAGTGGCACGCGCGCCTGGACGCGGACCCCGCGCACCGCTGGCTCCGCGCCACGATCCGGGACGCGGTGGGCGGGACGCCGGCACCGGGTTGATGGTCGACGCGGCCGCCGCGGCGGGTTCGGCTTTCGCGAACGGGAATTCCGCATCTGGGCGGTCACCGGCGGGTCAGCCGGACCACCGGGTACTCGCGGTCGCTCTTGCGCTGGTACTTGCCGTACCTCGGCTGCGCGGCGACGATGCGCGGCCGGCCCGGTCGCGGTCGGCGCCGTCGAGCCGCTGCGGTTTCACCGGTACCCGGTCCTGGCCGGACAGCCTGATCGCCGCGCGGTCCGGGTGCGCCGTCAGGTTCGCGTACCTGTCCGGGTTCCGGTCGCCGCCGCCGGCGAACCGGGTCAGCGGTGTCTCCCGCGGCTGCCCGCTGCGGCGGCCGGCGGTGTGCAGGATCAGGACGTCCATGCCCATCATCGGGCCGCCCTTGCGGCGGATGCGGGTGACGGTGCGGGTGTTCATGCGCCGCTGGAACCAGAGTGAAAGCTTGCTCGCCATGCCGGGCAGTCAACCGCGCGGCGTGGGCCGGTGCTTCTCGGTTCCTGAGCGGTTCGCGGGCGTGACCAGCCCGGACTCGTAGGCGAGCACCACCAGTTGCGCGCGGTCGCGTGCGCGCAGTTTCGTCATCGCGCGGTTGACGTGCGTCTTCGCGGTCAGCGGGCTGATCACCATGTGCTCGGCGATCTCGTCGTTGGACAGGCCCTGCGCGACCAGCGCCACCGCCTCGCGCTCGCGGTTGGTCAGTTCGCCGAGGCCGGGGCCGGGGTGGAGCGGGCGGCTGACGTAGCGGTCGATCAGCTTGCGGGTGATCGACGGGGCCAGCAGGGCGTCGCCGCGGGCGGCGACCCGCACGGCGTGCAGGAAGTCCTCCGGCTGGATGTCCTTGACCAGGAACCCGGCGGCCCCGGCGCGCAGCGCGTCGAACACGTACTCGTCCAGGCCGTAGTTGGTCAGGATGACCACGTGCACCGCCGCCAGCGCCGGGTCCGCGGCGATGCGGCGGGTGGCCTCGATGCCGTCCACGACCGGCATCTGGACGTCGACGAGCGCGATGTCCGGCACGTGCTCGCGGGCGAGCGCGACCCCGGCCGCGCCGTCGGCGGCCTCGGCCACCACCTCGATGTCGTCCTCGTTGTCCAGCAGCGCGCGGAACCCGCTGCGGATGAGCGGCTGGTCGTCCACCAGCAGGACGCGGATCACGGCACCCGCTCCACCGGCAGTTCGGCCTCGACGCGGAACCCGCCGTCGGCCCGGGGCGCGGCGTCGAGGCGGCCGCCGAGCGCGGTGACCCGTTCCCGCATGCCGAGCAGCCCCACCCCGGGCGACGGCGGAGCGTCCACTGTGGCCGTTCCGTCGTCGTCCACGCGGATCTCGAGCGCGGCGGGCCGGTATCCGATGTGGACCGAGGCGGTGGTGGCGCGGGCGTGCCGGGCCACGTTGGTCAGCGATTCCTGGACGATCCGGTAGGCGGTGCGCTGCACGGCGGCGGGCACGTCGCCGGGTTCGCCGTCGATCGTCAGCGTCGTCTCCAGGCCGGTGGATCGCGCGCGCCGCACCAGTTCCGGGACGTCGTCCAGGCCGCGCGGCGGGCTGGTGCCGTCGTCGCGCAGGGCCTCCAAGGTCGCCCGCAGCTCGCGGGCCGCTTCCCGTCCGGCGTCCCGGATCGCCAGCAGCGAGTCCGGCACCTCCTCGCCGCGCTTGCGGGCGAGGTGGACGGCGACCTCGGCCTGCACCTTGATGACGGAGATCTGGTGGGTGAGCGAATCGTGCAGCTCGCGCGCGATGTGCAGGCGCTCCTCGTCGGCGCGGCGCCGCGCGGTCTCCTCCCGGGTGCGCTCGGCCTCGTCCGCCCGGCGCTCGGCCTGGCGGACCGCCTCGCCCGCCGCGCCCGCGGCGACCAGCCACGCCAGCTGGAGCACGTCCCGGGAGTGGGCGAACGCTCCGCCGACGGTCAGGTCCTGCGAGATCAGCAGCGCGAACGGCAGCGCGGCGAGCATGACCACGGTGGCGGCCACCGTGACGAGCCGCCGCCCGGCGCGGACGGCGGCGAACACCGCGAAGAGGTAGGCCAGCGCCGGGACGTCGACCCCGATGGCCTGCGCGGCGAGCGCGCTGAGCCCGGCGGCCGCCAGCACGGCCACCGGCGCCCGGCGGTGCGCGGCCAGCGCCAGACTCCCGGCGGCCAGCAGCGCGTAGCCCAGCGGCGCGAGAGCCGGGGCGGGCGCCGACAGCGCGGTCACCAGGAGGATCGCCGCCATCCCGGCGCCGATCGCCCAGTCCCCGGCGCGAATGGGTTCCTGCCCGGTGCGGATGGCCCTGTCGCCGGGACGGGTCGCCCCGGTGGGGATGGTCCTGTCTCCAGGGTCGGTCGTCCCGGTGGGGATGGCCCTGTCTCCAGGGCGGGTCGCCCGGGCCCCAGTGCGGGTCGCCCAGCCAACGGCACGGATCGCCCCGTTCCTGACACGGGTTGCGCCGATCCTGAAACGGGTCGTCCCGTCCGCGGCTGGGGTCGCGCTGCCCCCGGCGCGGCTCACCCACTTCCCGGCGCGGCTCATGCGCAGAACATTAGCCCGATCGCGGCGGGGGCGAGTCCTGCGCGTGGAGCATCCCTCGGCTACCGCGGGCGTAGTAGTTCCGCGGTTCCTGCGGCGCGGGCGGCAGCGTGGATTGCCTGCGCGTGCCGGACGACCGGCGGGGTGATCCCGGGCAGCATCACCGGTGTCGGAAAAACCGTTGCAGCCAAAAGGAGTTCGCCATGTTCGTCCAGTACACGCTCGCCCAGGCCGTCGACGCCGGGACGCTCACCACGGGGCGGCTCGTCGGCACCGTCGCCGCGCTGGTGGCGCTCGCCGGTGTGGTCGCGGGGGCGCTGGCGGTGGCCCGCCACCGGCGGCGGGGCGCCACCGCCGCACTGGCCACCGGGGTGGCCGGGATGGCAGCCGGCGGGATCGTGGTGGCGCTGGCCGAGGGCGGGCCGGGCACCGGCTACGGCATCGTCGGCGGGTTCGCCGCCCTGGCGATCGGGCTGGTCGCCGCCGCGCTGGGTGGGCTGGGGCTGGCCCGCACCCGCGCCCGCGTCTGAAACCGGTGGCCGGAGCGGGCCGGTCCGCACCCGCACCACGCCCGCGCCGGAAACCGGTCGCCGGAGGGGGCGGGCGCTGTTAGCTTGCGAGGCGTGGATCTCTTCTCACGCTCGTGGGCGGCGTTGCGGACCGCGGTCGCCGGGCTCGCCGACGACGACCTCGCCCGTCCGTCCGGCTGCGCCGGCTGGCTGGTGCGGGACCTGGTGTGCCACCTGATCATCGACGCCCAGGACGTCCTCATCACGCTGGTCACCCCGGCGGACGAGGAGCCGACCCGGGACGAGCTCACCTACTGGGAGGTCAGCGACCGGCCGCCGACCGGCGAGGACCCGCTCGACGCGCTGACGGTCCGGCTGGCCGCGGCCTACGGGGAGCCGTGGCTGCTGAAGTTCCACCTCGACGACGTCGGCTCCGCGGCCGGGCGCGCCGCGGAGCTGGCCGACCCCTCGGCGCGGGTGCGGACGCGCGACCAGGTCCTCACCGTCGCCGCCTACCTGTCCACCTACGTCATGGAGTGGACGCTGCACCACCTCGACCTGGTGGCGCACCTGCCGTCCGTCGCCGGGCCGCCCGCGGAGGGCCTCGCCGCGTCGCGCGAAATGCTGGAGAAGATCGCCGGGGCGCCGTTCCCCGGATCGTTCTCCGACACGGACGCGCTGCTGGTCGGCACCGGGCGCCGGGCCTCCACCGAGGCCGAACGGGCGGCGCTGGGCCCGCTGGCCGCGCGAGTCCCGTTCGTGCTCGGATGACGGCCGGGGTGATGCTGCCGCGGGACCTCGCGGCGGCGGAGATCGTGCCGTTCGCCAGGCGGGCCGAGGAACTCGGCTTCGGCGAGGTGTGGATCGTGGAGGACCTCGGCTTCCACGGCGGCATCGCGCAGGCGGCTACGGTGCTGGCGGTGACCTCCCGGATCCGCGTCGGCATCGGCATCCTGCCCGCCGGGGCGCGCAACGTCGCCTTCACCGCGATGGAACTGGCGACACTGGCACGGCTCCACCCCGGCCGGCTCGTCGCGGGCATCGGGCACGGGGTGCCCGGGTGGATGCGCCAGGTGGGCGCGTGGCCGTCGAGCCCGCTGACGTTGTTCGCCGAGTACGCCCGCGCGCTGACCGCTCTGCTGCGCGGGGAACGGGTCCGGGTCGCAGGCCGGTACGTGCGGCTCGACGACGCCGGGCTGGAGACCGCTCCGGAGACGGTCCCGCCGGTGCTCGCCGGAGTGCGCGGCCCGAAGTCGCTCGCCGTGGCCGGGGCCGAGCTGGACGGCGTGATTCTGGCCGAACCGGCGCCCGCCGAGTACATCGCCGCGGCCCGCCGGATCCTGCCACCGCACAAGCAGGTCGTGGCCTTCGGGCACGCGGTGGTGGACCCCGACCCCGAGGCGGCCCGCGCCCGGGTGCGGCCGCTGCTCACCGCGATCGGGGATCCGCAGCTGTCCGCGCACGTGGACCCGCTGCCGTTCGCGTCCGAGCTGCTGGCGTTGCGTGCGCGGCACCAGGACGGGGACTCCTTCGCGGCGGCGTTGCCGGGGGAGTGGGTGGACGAGCTGACGCTGGCCGGTCCCGCCGACGTCGTGCGGCGGCGGATCGCCGGCCTCGGCGCGGATTCGGTGGTGCTGATCCCGGTGGGAGACGACCGGCTCGCCGCGCTCGGCGCACTGGCCACGGCACTGTGAACCTGGCCGGGCAGTGTTTCCGGGGACGCCGGCCCCGCCCGGACCCGGCTCACCGCGCGCTTGCGCCACCTCCCCGCCGGGGGAGTGCCGCCTGCGGGACGACACCGGCAACCGGGACATGGCCGGCCGGTTCGACGGGTCCTGGCCGCCGGCGACGACTTGCGGACCCGGCGCTGGTCGCCTGTCCGCGGCACGTCGGCCAGGCGATGACCGGGCAGGCCGCGTTCCGCTGATCACCCGGCCACCGCGGTGATCGCGGCGATCACCGCGGGGCCGTCCAGCAGCACCGGGTCGTTGTGGTCCGCGCCGGGCACCTCGACGGCCCGGCCACCGGCGGCCGCGGCCACGGCCCGGCTCTGCTCCGGCGGCACGATCGAGTCGGCGCCGCCGTAGACCACGGTGACCGGCGCGGGCACCCGCGCGACCTGCTCGGCGACCGGGAAGGTGTCCAGCAGCAACAGCCGCACCGGCAGGAACGGGTAGTGCCGCCGGGCGACCGCGGCCAGGTCGGTGAACGGGGAGCGCAGCACCAGCGCCGCGGGCGGGAAGTCCACGGCGAGCCCGGCCACCACCGCCGCGCCCAGGCTCTCGCCGAAGTAGACCAGCGGCACCCGCGCCTGCGCGGCCAGGAACTCGCGGGCCGCGCGCACGTCCAGCGCGAGCCCGGCCTCCGTCGGCGAGCCCGGGTTGCCGCCGTACCCGCGGTAGTCCAGCAGCAGGGTCGCCACGCCCGCGGCGTGCAGGGCCCGCGCGAGCGGTGCGCGCAGCGACCGGTTGCCGGCGTTGCCCGGGGCCACCAGCACCGCCGCGCGCGGCGCGGCCACCGGGAAGTACCAGGCGGTGAGAGTCAGCCCGTCCGCGGTGCGCAGCGCGACGTCCCGGCCACCGGGGAGGACCTCCGCCGCGGACGGGACCGGGCCGCCCGAGGGCAGGTAGATGAGCCTGCGCTGGAACGCGAAGGCGCTGCCGAACACCACCGCCACGATGATGACGACCACCGCCGCGCCGATCAACAGCCGCCTGCGCACCACCCCATCATCCGCATGTGGCCGCAGTCACCGGCAGAATCGGGCCATCGTGTTAAAAAGGCTGCGAATATGATCGCGCGCTCCCCGACCGGGGTCGGCCACGGGGGAGCGCGACCAGGAGTACGTCGACGTACGACACCCGGCGTTCGTCGTCCAACCGTGGACGAGGTGATTCGATGCTGGTCGGAGTGCTGAAGGAGGCCACCCCCGGCGAGACCAGGGTGGCCGCGACGCCCGCGACGGTGGCCCAGCTGCTCAAGCTGGGCTACGAGGTCGTGGTGGAGCCGGGCGCCGGCGAACTGGCGAGCTTCTCCGACGAGGCGTACGCCGAAGCAGGCGCGTCGATCGGGAACGCCGTGCAGGCGGAGATCGTCCTGGGGGTGAACGCGCCGGCCAAGGAGCAGCTGGACGCGATGAAGCCGGGCGCGACCCTGATCAGCCTGCTGGCCCCGGCCCTGAACAAGGAGCTGGTCGACGACCTGGCGAAGCGGCCCATCACCGCGATGGCGATGGACGCGGTGCCGCGGATCTCGCGGGCCCAGTCGCTGGACGTGCTGTCGTCGATGGCCAACATCGCCGGGTACCGCGCGGTGGTCGAGGCGGCGCACACGTTCGGCCGGTTCTTCACCGGGCAGGTCACCGCCGCGGGCAAGGTGCCCCCGGCGAAGGTCCTCGTCGTCGGCGCGGGCGTGGCCGGACTGGCCGCGATCGGCGCGGCGGGCAGCCTGGGCGCGGTGGTGCGCGCGACGGACCCGCGGCCCGAGGTGGCCGACCAGGTCAAGTCGCTGGGCGGGGAGTACCTGTCCATCGAGGCGCCCGACGTCGAGGTCTCCGCCACGGGCTACGCCAAGGAGATGAGCGACGACTACAAGGCCCGCGAGCGGCAGCTCTACGAGGAGCAGTGCCGCGACGTGGACATCATCATCACCACCGCGCTGATCCCCGGGAAGCCGGCGCCGCGGATCATCACCGCCGACATGGTCGCCTCGATGCGGCCGGGCAGCGTGATCGTGGACATGGCCGCGGCCAACGGCGGCAACGTCGAGGGCACCGTCACCGGCAAGGCCGTCACCACGGACAACGGGGTGACGATCCTCGGCTACACCGACCTGCCCGGCCGGTTGCCCGCGCAGTCGTCGCAGCTGTACGGCACGAACCTGGTCAACCTGATGAAGCTGGTGACGCCGGGCAAGGACGGCACGCCGGTGTTCGACCTGGAGGACATCGTCATCCGGTCGATGACCGTGGTCCGCGAGGGCGAGCTGCTGTGGCCGCCGCCCCCGGCGCAGGTGTCGGCCGCTCCCGCGCAGGCCACGCCGAAGGCCGCCGCCAAGGAGCCGGAGCCGGAGAAGAAGAAGCTGTCCCCGGCCGCCCGGATCGGGCTGACCGCGGTGGCGGGCGCGTTGCTGTTCCTGCTGGTCGCGGCGTCGCCGCCGGCGTTGCAGGGGCACCTGACGGTGTTCGCGATGGCGGTGGTGATCGGGTTCTACGTGATCGGGCACGTGCACCACGCGCTGCACACGCCGCTGATGTCGGTGACCAACGCGATCTCCGGGATCATCGTGGTCGGCGCGCTGTTGCAGGTCGGGCACGGCGGCGGGGCGGTGACCTGGCTGGCGTTCGCGGCGATCCTGCTCGCCTCGATCAACATCTTCGGCGGGTTCGCCGTCACCCGGCGCATGCTCTCGATGTTCTCCCGCAGCTGAGCCCGATCAGGAGACCTGAACTCATGACTCTCGACACGATCGCGCAGGCGGCCTACCTGGTCGCCGCGTTGTTGTTCATCCTGGCGCTGGCGGGGCTGTCCAAGCACGAGACCGCCAAGACCGGCAACGGGTTCGGCATCGCGGGCATGGTCGTCGCGCTGGCGGCGACCGTCGCGCTGGCCGTGCACCGCGACATCTCCACCCTCGGCGTGGTGCTGATGGTGGTGGCGGTGGTGCTCGGCGCCGCCGTCGGCCTGCAGCGCGCCCGCGTGGTGCAGATGACCGGCATGCCCGAGCTGATCGCGCTGCTGCACTCCTTCGTCGGTCTGGCCGCCGTGCTGGTCGGCTGGAACGGCTACCTGGAGGTCGAAGCGCACCCCGAGGGGGCCGAGGCGCGGACGCTGGCCGCGCTCGGGCTGGGCGGGATCCACTCGGCCGAGGTGTTCATCGGCGTGTTCATCGGCGCGGTGACCTTCACCGGGTCGATCGTCGCGTTCCTGAAGCTGTCGGCGCGGATCAACTCCAAGCCGCTGATGCTGCCCGGCAAGAACTTCCTCAACCTCGGCGCGCTGGCGGTGTTCGTCGCGCTGACGGTGTGGTTCGTCATCGACCCGCAGCTGTGGCTGCTCGTCGTGGTCACCGCGGTGGCGCTCGCGCTGGGCTGGCACCTGGTGGCCTCGATCGGCGGCGGCGACATGCCGGTGGTGGTGTCGATGCTGAACAGCTACTCCGGGTGGGCGGCCGCCGCGAGCGGGTTCCTGCTGGAGAACAACCTGCTCATCGTCACCGGCGCGCTGGTCGGCTCCTCCGGTGCCTACCTGTCCTACATCATGTGCAAGGCGATGAACCGCTCGTTCATCTCCGTGATCGCGGGCGGGTTCGGCATCGAAGCCGGCCCGGCGGACGACACCGACTACGGCGAGCACAAGGAGATCACCGCCGACGGCGCGGCCGAGCTGCTGGCCGACGCGAGCAGCGTGATCATCACCCCCGGCTACGGCATGGCCGTCGCGCAGGCCCAGCACGGCGTCGCCGAGCTGACCCGGCGGCTGCGGGAACGCGGGGTCGAGGTCCGGTTCGGCATCCACCCGGTGGCCGGCCGCCTGCCCGGGCACATGAACGTGCTGCTCGCCGAGGCGAAGGTGCCCTACGACATCGTGCTGGAGATGGACGAGATCAACGACGACTTCGCCGGCACCGACGTCGTCCTCGTCATCGGCGCCAACGACACGGTCAACCCGGCCGCGGCCGAGGACCCCGGCTCGCCGATCGCCGGCATGCCGGTGCTGCGGGTGTGGGAGGCCAAGAACGTCGTGGTGTTCAAGCGGTCGATGTCCTCGGGCTACGCGGGCGTGCAGAACCCGCTCTTCTTCCGCGACAACTCCGCCATGCTGTTCGGCGACGCGAAGGAACGGGTCGAGGACCTGCTGCGGGCGCTGCCCGCCCCGAGCACGGCCGGGGCCGGGGCCCGCACCGGGAGCTGAGGACGGCGAAAGCGCTTCCCCGGCGGACCCGCCGCGCGTGGTCCGCCGGGGAAACGGCAGGTAACAGATCAAGGCCGATCACCCGGTTGATCTACCCACCTGCTATGTTCGCGCTCCCCACCGTCGAGAACTCCACAAGGACAACGACATGGAAACCGAGAGCGACCAGCACGCTGCTTCAACCGACGTGATAAGCAGCGCGGCGCACGCCGCCCGCCTGGTCATGTTGGACACCATGGACGAGAAGATCCGGTACGCGTGCGAGACACTGGGTGAGCCGTCGACCTCCGACGTGCTGGCCTTCCTGGTGACCTACGGCGTGGTCACCAACCCCAAGCGCGAGCGCGCCGCGGTCGCGGAGAAGGTCGGCAAGTGGCGGGAGGAGCGCGGGCTCGGCGACACCGGGGACCTGCCGCGGCTGTCGGTGAAGATGCTGGCCGAGCTGGACGGCCGCAAGGAAGCCGACGCGGCTGCCGAGGCGGAGCCGCAGGGCGACGAGACCGACACGCCCACCGGGGAGATCACGGAGACCGCCGAGGCGGCCAAGCCGGCGAAGCGCAAGTCGCCGGAGGGGTCGCGCGGCTTCTACCTGGTGGCGTTCATGTCGCTGCTGGTCTCGGTGGACACCTCGTGGCGCTTCTTCGGGGAGAAGCTCGGGATCACCAACGTCTACGAGCGTGCCGCGATGTTCGCCGTGGTCGAGGTCGCGCTGATCGCGTGCGGGTTCGCGATGCGCGCCGAGATCCGCAGCCCCAAGGGCAAGCCGGGCCCGGCCCGGCTGATCCTGTGGGCGCTGTGCGCGGCGTCCGGCTACATGGCCTTCGACCTGGCCGGCCCGGTGTCCGGCCTGGCGCGGGTCACGCTCGGCCCGGTCCTCGGTGTGGTCATGCTGCACCTGGCCCTGGGCATCGAGCTGCGGCACACCCGCGCCCGCGTCACCACCTGGTCGCGGGTCAGCCGTGAGCTCAAGGAGCGCTTCCTCTCCCGCCTCGGCCTCGGCGACGACGAGCGCGACGCACTCGCCCGGACCCGGGACCGCGCGGCGCGCCGTGCCGCGCACCTGGCCCGCGCGTCCTGGTTCACGCCGTTCCGCAAGACCCGGCTGGACCGGGCGCTGCGGGCGGCCAACGCCGCGCACGACGACCGGATGCGCGCCCGGCTGATGGCGGAGCTGGCCGCGGTCCAGCACGCCGACGAGCTGCGCAGGCTGGACCTGGCCTCGCCGTGGTCGGACTCGCTGTCCAACAGCCTGAAGTTCCTCAAGCGCTGACACTCGTCCCGACCGGAAACGGCCGCGTGCCGCCACGACTCCCGTGGCAGCACGCGGCCGTTCCGCTGTGGACGGTCAGTGTGCGGGGTGGAAGACCGCGCGCACGCAGCCGTCCTTCTTGTGCTTGAACAGGTCGTACCCCTTCGGGCCCTCGTCGAGCGGCAGCGTGTGCGTGACCAGGTGCCGGGTGGGGATCTCGCCCGCGGCCATCCGCTCCAGCAGCATCGGGATGTAGCGCTGCCCGTGCTGCTGGGCCCCGCGGATGGTGAGGCCGTTGTTGATGACCGCGCCGAGCGGGAACTTGTCCACCAGCCCGCCGAAGACGCCGAGGACGAACACGGTGCCGCCCTTGCGGCAGGCGTGGATGGCCTCCCGCACCGCCGCCGGCCGCTCGGTGTGCAGCCGCAGCTGCTGCTTCACCTGGTCGTAGGCCTGCTCGACGCCGGTGGTGTGCGCCTCCATGCCCACCGCTTCGATGCACACGTCCGGGCCGCGGCCGCCGGTGCGTTCACGCAGTTCGGCGCCGACGTCGGTGCTGCTGTAGTCGATGGTCTCGGACCCTATGTGCCGCTCGGTCATGGCGAGCCGTTCCGGGTAGCGGTCGATGGAGATCACCCGTTCCGCGCCGAGCAGGATGGCCGCCCTGGCCGCCATCTGGCCCACCGCGCCGCACCCCCACACGGCGACGACGTCCCCGGGCTTGACGCCGCCGAGGTCGGCCCCCATCCAGCCGGTCGGGATCGAGTCGGAGGCGAACAACGCCGCGTCGTCGTCGAGCCCCTCGGGCACCGTGAAGGCGCCGTAGTCGGCGAAGGGCACCCGGATGTACTCGGCGTGGCTGCCCTGGAACCCGCCCATCGCGTGGGAGTAGCCGAAGATCCCGCCCGGCTCGTAGCCGTAGGCCATCGCGGTGATGCCCGGGTTGGTGTTGCTGTTGTCGCACAGCGACCACAGGTCGTTGCGGCAGTACCAGCAGCGGCCGCAGCCGATGAACGACGCCACCACCACGCGGTCGCCGACGCGGTGCCGCCGCACGCCCGCGCCGACCTCGACCACCTCGCCGAGGAACTCGTGCCCCAGCACGTCCCCGGCCTCCATCGCCGGGATGTAGCCGCCGATCAGGTGCAGGTCGGAGCCGCAGGTGGTGCTCGCGGTGACCTTCACGACGACGTCCTGGTCGTTGCGGATCTCCGGATCCCGCACGTTCTCCACGGAGAGCTTGTTCACGCCCTGCCAGCACAACGCCTTCACAGCCGTCCCTCCCCTCCCGCGCGCCGCGTCGCGAAGCGCATGATCGCACCGCCCGGTGTGGGTTTCCCGGTCGTCGGCGGGTCCGGGCGGATCACCTCGCCGGTCTCCAGCCGCGACTTGAGGTCCCGCAGCGCCCGGCGGATGTCCTGCCGCGGATCGGCACCGCTGAGCCGGGCGAGCGCGCCGCCCGGCCCGGGGTCCACCGGCCGCAGCGCGACCTCGGTGCCCCGTTCACCGGGGGCCGCGGTGAGGCGGAACTCCACGGTGTCGCCGAAGTCGGCCAGCGTCCGCCGCAGCTCGTCGCTGTTGCCCACGCTCAGGGGCGACTCGCCGATCGTGACGGTGAGCCAGCGGCCGGCCTCCGTCCCGCCCCGGCGGGCCAGTCGCTTCCGGACCACCGGTGCGGCCGCGGCCGCTGCCGCCGCCAGCCCGCCGAGTCCCAGCCAGGTCCTGTCCATCGCGCCCTCCGTCGTGTCGTCGCGGGTTCCCTGTACCCCCGTGCCGGCGGGTGACACGCGCCGGCGGCGGGTTTGCGCGATCGCCGAAACGGGTAGCAGGGCCCGGCACGGTTGGAACTCGCCGCGAAGGGCACCGCATGACCGACACGTTGCGTCCCGCCGATCCCGTTCTGGTGCCGCGTCCCGCGGTGCACCGGCCGTCGCGTGGTTCGGCGGTGTTGCGGTTGTTGCGGACGACGGATCCGAAGCAGATCGCGATTCTGTACCTGACGACGTCGTTCGCGTTTTTCATGGTGGGCGGGTTGATGGCGTTGCTGATCCGGGGGGAGCTGGCGCGGCCGGGGTTGCAGTTCCTGTCGCCGGAGCAGTACAACCAGCTGTTCACGATGCACGGCACGATCATGTTGTTGCTGTATGCGACGCCGACGGTGTTCGGGTTCGCCAACTACATCCTGCCGTTGCAGATCGGGGCGCCGGATGTGGCGTTCCCGCGGTTGAACTCGTTTTCCTACTGGTTGTTCCTGTTCGGCGGGCTGATCGTGATGGGGGCGTTCCTGACTCCGGGCGGGGCGGCGGATTTCGGCTGGACCGCCTACACGCCGTTGTCGGACGCGGCGAACTCGCCCGGGATCGGCGGGAACCTGTGGGTGGCCGGGCTGATCGTGTCCGGTCTGGGCACGATCCTGGGCGCGGTGAACATGCTGACCACGATCGTGTGCCTGCGCTGCCCGGGCATGACGATGTGGCGGATGCCGATCTTCACCTGGAACATCCTGTTCACCAGCGTGCTGGTGCTGCTGGCCTTCCCGATCCTGACCGCGGCGTTGTTCGGGTTGCTGGCCGACCGGCTGATCGGGGCGCACGTGTTCGACCCCGGCAACGGTGGCGCGATCCTGTGGCAGCACCTGTTCTGGTTCTTCGGCCACCCCGAGGTCTACATCATCGCGTTGCCGTTCTTCGGGATCATCACCGAGATCATCCCGGTGTTCAGCCGCAAACCCCTGTTCGGCTACAAGCTGATGGTGTGGGCCACGGTCGGGATCACCGCCCTGTCGGTGGCGGTGTGGGCGCACCACATGTTCGCCACCGGCGCGGTGCTGCTGCCCTTCTTCTCCATCATGACGTTCTTCATCGCCATCCCCACCGGCATCAAGTTCTTCAACTGGATCGGCACCATGTGGCACGGCAAACTCACCTTCGAATCGCCCATGCTGTGGTCGGTGGGGTTCCTGGTGACGTTCCTGCTGGGCGGGCTGACCGGCATCCTGCTCGCCTCACCACCGCTGGACTTCCACATCCACGACAGCTACTTCGTGGTCGCGCACTTCCACTACGTGCTCTTCGGCACCATCGTGTTCGCCACCTTCGCCGGCATCTACTTCTGGTTCCCCAAGATGACCGGCCGCATGATGGACGAACGACTCGCCAAACTCCACTTCTGGACCACCTTCCTCGGGTTCCACACCACCTTCCTGGTCCAGCACTGGCTCGGCGACGCCGGCATGCCCCGCCGCTACGCCGACTACCTCGCCACCGACGCCTTCACCGGCATGCACATGGCCTCCACCATCGGCGCCTTCCTGCTCGGCCTGTCCATGCTGCCCTTCATCTACAACGTCGTCCGCAGCTACCGCTACGGCGAACCCGTCACCGTCGACGACCCCTGGGGCTACGGCAACTCCCTGGAATGGGCCACCACCTGCCCACCACCACGCCACAACTTCACCGAACTACCCCGCATCCGCTCCGAACGGCCCGCCTTCGAACTCCACTACCCGCACATGGTCCAGCGCTTCCGCGACGAAGCCCACATGACCCCATTCCAGAAACACCACGCCTCACCCGGCGAACTCGCCGCCGCCGCCACCCAGCCCGACGACCAAGGCCCCGGCAACGACCCGCGGGGCAAGTAGCCGGGGGCGCGCGGCTGCGGAGGTTCGTGTGGCGGCCGGTGCAGGGGTGAGAGGGCGGTCCGGCCGCACCGGTTAAGGTCGCGGGCGTGTCGATCAACTTCGGCGCCGTGCTGGCCATCGCGGGGCTGCTGGCTGTCGCCGGGTGCGCCTCCGAGCGCGGCTACGCCGTGCCGGATCGCGTGTGCGGCGTCCCGGTGGACTCCGCCGCGCTGGCGCCGCTCCTGCCGGACGGCGAGGGGATCGGTGAGAGCTTCACCGACAAGGCGCAGGGCAGCGTGTCCTGCCGGCTGAGCGTGGACGGCTCGACCGTGCTCTACCTCGCGGCCGACGTCACCGACCGCGGCACCGCCGCGGTCTCCCTGGACGACGACGGGCTGCGGCGGCTCGGCAACCCCGTCCTCGTCGACGGCGCGGGCGACGTGACCGCGGTGGCCGACCGCGGCGCCAAGGCCATGGCCGAGTGCACGCACGCCGGGCAACCGCGGTTGTTCGTGGGTCTCGTCCAGTCCGAGGCCGCGCAACCGCGGGACGTGCTGCTGGCCTTCCTGGCGAGCTGGTTCCCCGCGGCGCGCGCCGCGGCGGGTTGCTGACTCAGCGCAGCCCGGCGATCAGCAGCTCCACCAGGCGGCGGGCGTCGTAGCGGGGGTCGGAGTCCGCACCGACACACAGGTTTCCCACGCCGCGCATCAGGGCGTACGCCTCGACGTCCCGGTGGATTTCGCCCGCCGCGCGCGCCGCGTCGAGCAGGCTCGCGCACACCGGGACCAGCCGGTCCAGGAAGTAGGCGTGCAGCGCCGCGAAACCCGCCTCGTCGGACTGCAGCACGCCCGCCAGGCCGTGCTTCGTCACCAGGAAGTCCACGAACAGGTCCACCCACTTCCGCAGCGCCGCGTACGGCGCCTCGCTCGCCAGCAGCGCGGGACCCGCCTCGGCACAGGCGTCGACCTGGTGCCGGTACACGGCGATGATCAGGTCCGCCCTGGTGGGGAAGTGGCGGTAGATCGTGCCCATCCCGACCCCGGCCTCCGCGGCGATGTCCCGCACCGGCGCGTCCACGCCCGCCCGCACGAACACCGCGGCGGCCGCGTCCAGCAGGGCTTTCTCGTTCCGCCGGGCGTCGGCCCGCTTGGTCCGGGCTGGCTTCCCCTCGTCGGCCACGCACACCTCCTTGCTAAGCGGAACAAGGTTCCGTATCGTGAGTAGCGGAGCAACGTTCCGCTTGCTCCCAGCATAGAGGGGACACCACCTTGCAGTACCGCACCCTGGGCCACACCGGCGTGCGCGTCAGCGCACTGTCGCTCGGCGCGATGAACTTCGGCGCGATCGGCCGCACCACCCAGGACGAGGCGAACGCCATCGTCGACGCCGCGCTCGACGCCGGCGTCAACCTGATCGACACCGCCGACTTCTACCCGGGCTCGGAGGAGATCGTGGGCCGCGCCATCGCCGGCCGCCGCGACGACCTCGTGCTCGCCACCAAGGCGGGCCTGCCGGTCGACGACGACCACAGCCACCGCGGCGCCTCCCGCCGCTGGCTGGTCACCGAGCTGGACCGCAGCCTGCGCCGCCTCGGGGCCGACCACGTCGACCTCTACCAGATCCACCGCTGGGACCCGGCGACCAGCGACGAGGAGACCCTCTCGGCTCTGACCGACCTGCAGCGCGCGGGCAAGATCCGCTACTTCGGCTCGTCGACCTACCCGGCCTACCGCATCGTGCAGGCCCAGTGGGCGGCCCGCGAGCACCACCTGGGCCGGTTCGCCACCGAGCAGCCCGGCTACTCGATCCTGCAGCGGGCCGCCGAGGCCGACGTCCTGCCGGTCACCGAGCAGTACGGGATGGGCGTGCTGGTGTGGAGCCCGCTCGCGTCGGGCTGGCTCTCCGGCGCCATCCGGGCGGACCGGGAGTTCCGCACCAACCGCTCCGCGAACATGCCCGAGCGCTTCGACACCGCCCTGCCGGTCAACCGGGCCAAGCTCGACGCCGTCGAGCAGCTGGCGAAGGTCGCCGACGAGGCCGGCCTGACGATGATCCAGCTCGCGCTCGGCTTCGTGCTCGCCCACCCGGCCGTGAGCACCGCGCTCATCGGCCCGCGCACCCTGGACCACCTGAATTCGCAGCTCGCGGCCGCCGACGTGGTGCTGCCCGCCGACGTGCTCGACGCCATCGACTCGATCGTCGCCCCCGGCACCGACCTCGCCCCCGGCGAGAAGGTCGACACCCGGCCCGCGCTGCTCGACCCGTCGCTTCGGCGACGCCGATAGGAACCCCGCATGCCCAGTTTCGGCATCATGACCGCGCCCATGCAGGCCGGCTACGACGACATCCGCCGCGTCTGGCAAGAGGCCGACGCCATCCCCGAGATCGAGCACGCCTGGCTGTTCGACCACCTCATGCCGATCGCGGGCGATCCGGACGGCCCGATCCTCGAAGGCTGGACCCTGCTGTCCGCCCTGGCCGCGCAGACCAGCCGCCTGCGCCTCGGGCTCCTGGTGACCAGCAACCGGTTCCGCCCGCCCGCGGTGCTGGCCAAGATCGCCACCACCGTGGACGTCGTCTCCGGCGGCCGCCTCGACTTCGGCATCGGCGTCGGCTCGCGGCCCGGCCACCCGCTCGCCCGCCGCGAGTACGAGGCACACGGCCTGCCGTTCCACGACGCCGCGGACGCCACCGCGAGCCTCGCTGAGGCCCTGACCGTCATCCGCCGCCTGTGGACCGAGGAGCGGCCGTTCGACTTCGACGGCGCCCACGTGAGGCTCACCGGAGCGTTCGGCAACCCCAAACCGGTGCAGCGTCCCGGCCCGCCGATCCTCGTCGGCGGCCGCGCGAAGGCGACGCTGCGGGTGGTCGCCGAGCACGCGGACCTGTGGAACATCCCCGGCGGCGACCTCGACGACGCCGTCGAGCGCAGCGCGTTGCTCGACCGCTACTGCCGCGAGATCGGCCGCGACCCGGCGGCGATCACGCGGTCGATCCACCTGCCGGTCTCCTACGAACGGCCCGGCGACACCCGCAAGGCGATCGGCGCTGCCGCCGGCGCCGGCTTCACCCACTTCGTCCTCGGTCTGCCCACGCCCTACCCGCCGGGCGTCGCCAGGTGGGTGGCCGAGGAGGTGATCACGGCGGCCTGAGCCCGGCCGGGTGCAAGGTTTTCGTGACGTGGAAAGGGCGCTGGTGCCGCCCGGGGCCCGAAGCGAAGGTGGGTCGAACCACCCCACGTCAGCGAACGGGGACCTTCATGACCATCACCACGCGAGCCGCGGTGTGCCGGGAACCCCGGCGCCCCTGGGAGATCATCGACCTCGACCTGGACGAGCCGAAGGCGCACGAGGTCCGGATCCGCTTCCACGCGGCCGGCCTGTGCCACTCCGACGACCACATCCAGAAGGGCGACGCGCAGATGCGCTTCCCCGTGGTCGGCGGGCACGAGGGCGCCGGGGTCGTCGAGGCCGTCGGCGCGGACGTCACCCGCGTCGCGGCCGGCGACCACGTCGTCTGCTCCTTCATCCCGGCGTGCGGCCAGTGCCGCTACTGCTCCACCGGGCACCAGAACCTGTGCGACGCGGGCAAGAACGCGTCCACCGGCGAGTTCCCCGACGGCACCTTCCGCTTCCACGCCGGCGGCGAGGACTTCGGCGGGTTGTGCGTGCTCGGCACCTTCTCGCAGTACGCCGTGGTGTCGGAATTCTCCTGCATCCCGATCCCGCGGGACATCCCGTTCGAGATCGCCGCGCTGGTCGGTTGCGGCGTGCCGACCGGCTGGGGCTCGGCGGTGTACGCGGCGGGCGTGCGGGCGGGGGAGACCGTGGTGATCTACGGCGCGGGCGGCGTCGGCAGCAACGCGGTGCAGGGCGCGCGTTACGCCGGCGCCAAGCACGTGGTCGTGGTGGACCCGGTGGAGTTCAAGCGGGACATGGCGAAGGTCTTCGGCGCGACCCACACCTTCGCCGACGCGAAGGAGGCACACGAGTTCGTCGTCGAGACCACCTGGGGCCAGCTGGCCGACCACGCGATCATCACCGTCGGTGTCCTGCACGACGAGGTGATCGCCCGCGCCCTCGACGTCGTCGGCAAGAGCGGCAAGGTCACCATCACCGCCGTGGGTGGCGGCTGGATCGACGCGAACGCGGGCCTGTTCATCGGCTACCAGCGGCGGGCGCAGGGCGCGTTGTTCGGCAACTGCAACCCGCTCTACGACGTGCCGCGGCTGCTGGGCCTGTACCGCTCGGGCGACCTGAAGCTGGACGAGCTGATCACCCGGCGCTACTCGCTGGACGAGGTCAACCAGGGCTACCAGGACATGCTCGACGGCAAGAACATCCGCGGCGTCATCGTCCACGAGCACTGAGGGGACCGCGACCATGACCATCACCACCCGCGCCGCCATCGCCCGCGCGCCCCACCGCCCGTGGGAGATCACCGAGCTGCAGCTGGACGAGCCGAAGGCGCACGAGGTGCGCGTCAAGTTCCACGCCGCCGGGCTGTGCCACTCCGACGACCACATCACCAAGGGCGACGCCCCGGTGCGGCTGCCGATCGTCGGCGGGCACGAGGGCGCCGGCGTCGTCGAATCGATCGGCCCGCACGTCACCCGGGTCAAACCGGGCGACCGGATCGTCTGCTCCTACATCCCCGCCTGCGGGAAGTGCCGTCCCTGCTCGACCGGGCACCAGAACATGTGCGACGAGGGCAAGAACGCCTCCACCGGCATGTTCGCCGACGGCACGTTCCGCTTCCACGCCGACGGCGAGGACTTCGGCGGGTTCTGCACCCTCGGCACGTTCTCGCAGTACGCGGTGGTGTCCGAGTGGGCCTGCCTGCGGCTGCCCGAGGACATCCCGTTCGAGATCGGCGCGCTGGTCGGTTGCGGCGTGCCCACCGGCTGGGGCTCGGCGGTGCACGCGGCGGGCGTGCGTGCCGGGGAGACCGTCGTGATCTACGGCGCCGGTGGCGTCGGCAGCAACGCCGTGCAAGGGGCCCGCTACGCGGGGGCGAAGAACGTCGTCGTGGTCGATCCCGTGGAGTTCAAGCGGGACATGGCGAAGGTCTTCGGCGCCACCCACACCTTCGCCACCGCCAAGGAAGCACACGACTTCGTCGTGGAAACCACCTGGGGCCAGCTCGCCGACCACGCCATCTGCACGCCCGGCGTGCTCACCGAGGAGATCGTCAACGCGGCCGTGCAGGTCACCGGCAAGGGCGGCAAGGTCACCGTCACCGCCGTCGGCAAGATCGACGAGCACGCGGTGCACTTCCCGGCCGGCATGCTGATCGGCTACCAGCGGCAGCTGCGCGGCGCGTTGTTCGGCGACAGCAACCCGCTCTACGACGTGCCCCGGCTGCTCGGCCTGTACCGCTCGGGCGACCTGAAGCTCGACGAGCTGATCACCCGGCGCTACACGCTCGACCAGGTCAACGACGGCTACGCCGACATGCTGGACGGCAAGAACATCCGCGGCGTCATCGTGCACGAGCACTGAGTCCACGAGCACTGAGTCCACGAGCACTGGCGCGACACACCTCCCCACCCCCCGATGGCGGCTCCGCAACGAAGCGGGAGATCGACATGCGCACACCCATCCCACGTTTCCTCGCCGCCTTCGCGGCGCTGATCCTGCTCGCCGCCTGTGGCGGCGGGGGCCAGGCCGGTCAGGGCGGCGCGGCCGCCGGGCCCCCGCAACGCGGCGGGAGCATCACCGTGCTGGAGCTGAACTCCTTCGCCGGCGCCTGGCCCAGCGGACTGGACCCGGCCACCAACACGACCGGCGGCGCGAACCTGTCCCAGATGAGCGCGATCTTCGGCGGCCTGTTCGCGCTGACCGCGGACGAGGACGGCGGCAACGCCCGCGTCGTCCCGGAACTGGCCAGCGGCTACGAGCTGGCCGACGGCGACCGGACCATCCGCATCACCATCCGCGACGGCGTGAAGTTCAGCGACGGCACGCCGTTCGACGCCGAGGCGGTCGCCTTCAACTTCCGCCGCAACATCACCTCGACCTGCACCTGCGCCCCGCGGTGGCCGCTGGCCGAGCAGAACGGCATCAGCGTCGAGGGCAACGCGGTCGTGCTGCGGTTCACCCGCCCGTACGGCGCGGTGATCAACTCGATGGTGGTGTCCAACGTGAACTGGATCGCCTCGCCCACCGCGCTGCAGCAGATGGGCCCGGAGCAGTTCAAGATCACCCCGGTCGGCGCGGGCCCGTTCAAGGTGGTGTCCAACCAGCTGTCCTCGGAGCTGAAGCTGACCCGCAACGAGAACTACTTCAAGCCCGGGCTGCCCTACCTGGACAACCTGACGTTCAAGTCGGTCGGCGGCGACCAGCCCGCCTACCAGGCGATCCTGGCCGGGCAGGCGCAGGCCTACGAGGGCATGAACACCACCCCGCTGATCGAGCAGGCGCAGGCGAACAAGCAGCTCACCGTCACCATCCAGCCGCCCACCTCGCCGTACCTGATCCAGCTCAACACCAAGACCGCGCCGTTCGACAACCAGAAGGCGCGCGAGGCGGTCTACTACGCGACCAATGTGGACGCGATCCGCAAGGGACTGTTCAAGGACTGGTACCCGGCCGCGCAGACCTTCACCGGGCCGGGCGGGCTGTTCCACCACGACACCATCGACGGGTACCGGACCTACGACCCGGACAAGGCCCGCGCGCTGGTCGCCGAGCTGGGCGGGCTCACCGTCGACCTCGGCACGCTCAAGAGCTACGTCGCCGAGCAGGTGATGACCGCGTTGCAGAGCCAGTGGGAGGCCGTGGGCATCAAGACCACGATCCACTCCGACCAGCTCAACGCTTTGATCGGCAACTTCAACTCGAACAAGTGGCAGGCCATGCTGCAGACCGCCGGGGCGTGGGATCCCGCGGCCGGCGTCGGCGTCGGGTTCCGCTTCGCCGCCACCTCGCCGTTCAGCGGGGTCAACGACCCGGCCCTGGACGACCTGCTCAACCAGGCCGCGGCCACCGTCGACCCGGCCACCCGGGAGACGCTGTACCTGCAGGCGGGCAAGCGGATCAGCGACAACGCCTACGCGCCCTACATCCTGGCGTTCGCCCCGGCCAACGTCACCGCGGCCGGCGTGCACGGGCCCGGCCTGACCACGAAGATCCCGCCGGTCCTGGTCAACACCGGGGTGCTGTGGGACCAGGTCTGGACGAGCCGGTGACGGCGATCGGCGCGCCGCGGCGGCTGCCGGGGCCACTGGCCTCGCCGGCGCTGCGGCTGGTGGCCCGGCGGCTGCTCACCGCGGTCCCCATCGTGCTCGGCGTCAGCGTTCTCACTTTCGCGGTGCTGAGCCTGATCCCCGGGGACACGGCGCAGCTGCTGCTCGGCCCGGAGGCCACGCCCGAGCAGATCGCCGCGCTCAACCAGCAGATGGGGCTGGACCGGCCCGCGGTGGTGCGCTACCTGGACTGGCTCGGCGGCGCGGTCACCGGCGACCTCGGGAACTCGCTGGTCAGCGGGCAGCCGGTGACCGACGAGCTCGGCTCCCGGCTGGCCGTCAGCGGCGAGCTGGTGGGGCTGGCGTTCGTGCTGTCGCTGGGGCTGGCGATCCCGGTCGCCCTGATCGCGGCGCGCCGCCCGAACCGGCTCACCGACCGGGTGAGCATGCTGGTCAGCATCACCGGCCTGTCGCTGGCGAACTACGTGCTCGCGCTGCTGCTCGTGCTGGTGTTCGCGGTGCAGCTGGCGGCGTTCCCGGCCATCGGGTTCGTGCCGCTGGAGCAGGGGCTGGGGGCGAACCTGCACTCGCTGTTCCTGCCCGCGCTGGCGATCGCGTTCCCGCTGTTCTGCTTCTACACCCGGTTCCTGCGCGGTGACCTGGTGGACCAGCTGCACGGCGAGGACTACATCACCACGGCGCGGGCGAAGGGGATCGGGCCGTGGCAGGTGCTGCTGCGGCACGCCTTCCGGAACTCGGCGTTCGGGCTGATCACGGTGGTCGGGCTCAACCTGGGCACGATGATCGGCGCGACCGTGATCATCGAGCAGATCTTCGCGCTGCCCGGCATCGGGCAGATGCTGCTGTCGGCCATCAACAGCCGCGACTTCGTCGTGGTCCAGGCCTGCGTGGTGGTCTTCGCCGTGGTCGCGGTGGCCGCCAACCTGCTGACCGACCTGCTCTACGCCGTACTCGACCCGAGGATCCGCTATGGCGACGGTTGATCTGCCCACGGCGCTGCCCGCGGCGCGTCCGTCACGGGTGCGCGGCTGGCTGCGGCACGTCGAACTGGGCGTCCCGCTGGCCCTGCTCGCGCTGGTGTTCGGCGCGTGCTTCCTGTGGCCGCTGGTCGCTTCCGTGCCCGAACCGATCGGCGGGGACGTGCTGGAGTCGAACCTGCCCGCGTTCTCGCCGGGGCACCTGCTGGGCACCGACCCCAACGGCAACGACGTCTGGTCCCGGCTCCTGCACGGCGGGCGGTCGTCGCTGATCGTCGGCGTCGCGGTCAACGTGCTGGGCCTGCTGGCCGGCGGCACGCTCGGCGCGGTGAGCGCCTACCTCGGCGGCGCGGTGGACGCGGTGATCATGCGCGTGCTGGACGTGCTGATCGCGTTCCCGTCGCTGGTGCTGACCCTGGCGGTGGCGCAGAGCCTCGGGCCGAGCCAGGTGAACACGATCCTGGCGCTGGCGTTCTTCTCGGTGCCCGCGTTCGCGCGGATCTCCCGTGCGGCGACCCTGCGGTTGCGGGAGCAGCCGTTCATGGTCGCCGCGCACCTGTCCGGCACGCGGGTGTGGCGGATGTTGTTCCGGCACCTCGCGCCGAACATCGCGCCGCAGCTGGTGACGTTCTCGATGCTCGGCATGGGCATCGTGATCGTGATCGAGGGCGCGCTGAGCTTCCTCGGCCTCGGCATCCCGCCGCCCGCGCCGAGCTGGGGCAACATGATCTCCCAGGGACAGGCGAGCCTGTCGGCGACGCCGATGCTCGTGGTCTGGCCGTCCCTGGCGCTCTTTGTGACCGTCCTGGCATTCAACCTGCTGGGCGAGACGCTACGGGGACGCTGGAGCGGCCGATGAGCATCGACGAACTGACCACCCCGGCGTCCGTGCGGACCGGGACGCTGCTGGAGGTCGAGGACCTGCACGTGACGTTCGCGGCCCGGGGGCGCACGGTCCGCGCGGTGAACGGGTTGTCCTACCGGCTGGAAGCAGGCCGGACGCTGGCGATCATCGGCGAGTCCGGGTCGGGCAAGTCGGTCAGCTCGCGGGCGCTGATGGGCCTGCTGCCGCCGACGGCGCGGATCACCGGATCGGCGCGCTACCGCGGCGTCGAGCTGCTCGGCCTGTCCGAGCGGCGGATGCGGCGGCACCGGGGCGCGGACCTGGCGATGGTGTTCCAGGACCCGGCGCGGTCGCTGAACCCGACGATGCGGATCGGCGTGCAGATCACCGAGGCGGTGCGGGCGCACGGCGACCACGACCGGCGCGCGGCGCGGGACCGCGCGATGGACCTGCTGAAGCTGGTGCGGTTGCCGGCCCCGGAGCGGCGGTTCCACGAGTACCCGCACCAGCTCTCCGGCGGCATGCGGCAGCGGGTGATGATCGCGATCGCGCTGGCGGCGGACCCGAAGCTGCTGATCGCCGACGAGGCGACGACCGCGCTGGACGTGACCACGCAGGCGCAGATCATGGAGCTGCTGCTGGAACTGCAGGAACGGCTCGGCACGGCGATCATCCTGATCAGCCACGACCTCGGCCTGGCGGCGACCTACGCGCACGACGTGATCGTGATGTACGCCGGGCGGGCGGTGGAGTACGCCGCGGCGCCGGTGCTGTTCTCGCGGGTGCGGATGCCGTACACGAAGGCGTTGCTGGGCGCGATCCCGCGCGTGGAGCGCCCGCCGCACGCCGAGCTGCCGGTGACACCGGGCCAGCCGCCGGACCTGACGAACCTGCCGCCCGGGTGCCCGTTCGCGCCCCGGTGCGACCGCGCGGCCTCCGACTGCGTGGCCGAGGCACCCCCGCTGACCGAACACGAGCCGGGACACGCGTGGGCGTGCTGGCACCCTTGCGAGGAGGACGCATGACGGCGGCGAGCTCCCTGTCTGGTGCGGCCGGGCGGGCCGGCCTGTCCACTCCGCACGGAGCGCACCGATGACCACTGTGGAAGAACCGCTGCTGGAAGCACGCAACCTGGTGCAGGAGTTCACCGTCCGGGGCCGGGGTGGCACGCGTGGCGGCGTGGTGCACGCGTTGTCCGATGTGTCGTTCGACATCCGTCCGCGCGAGACGCTCGGCGTGGTGGGGGAGACCGGCTCGGGCAAGTCGACCCTGGCCCGCTCGATCCTGCAGGCCCCGCGGCCCAAGGCGGGCTCCGTGCGGTTGCGCGGCGTGGACCTCGCGACCGTGAAGGGCCGCCGGCTCGCGGACGCCCGGCGGCACGTGCAGATGGTGTTCCAGGACCCGTTCGGCTCCCTCAACCCGCGGTGGCGCGTCACCGACATCGTCGAGGAGCCGATGGTCGGCTACCGCACCGCGCCGGCCGCCGAGCGGCGCCGCCGGGCGCGGGACCTGCTGGACCTCGTCGGCCTGAACCCGGACACGTTCGGGCGGCGGCGCCCGCACGAGTTGTCCGGCGGGCAGTGCCAGCGGGTCGCGATCGCCCGCGCGCTGGCACTGGACCCGGCGCTGATCGTGTGCGACGAAGCGGTGTCCTCGTTGGACGTGCTGATCCAGGCGCAGGTGCTCAACCTGTTCGAGCGGCTGCGGTCGGAGCTGGGGCTGTCCTACCTGTTCATCTCCCACGACCTGGCGCTGGTCAAGCAGGTCAGCGACCGGGTCGGGGTGATGCACCTCGGGCAGCTGTGCGAGATCGGCCCGGCGGAGGAGATCTACCGCGCGCCCCGCCACCCGTACACGGTCGCGCTGCTGGAGTCCATCCCGCACGTGGACGCCGACGCGGCCGCGAACCGCCGTCCGGTCACCATCCGCGGCGAGCCGCCGTCGCCGATCTCACCGCCCAGCGGCTGCCGGTTCCGCACCCGCTGCCCGCGGGCGCGGGACAAGTGCGCCGTGGAAACGCCGCTGCTGCGCGAGCTCGCGCCCGGCCACCAGGCCGCCTGTCACTTCCCGGAGGAGGACGTCTGATGGAGATCTCGCTCGACGGCAAGGTGGCGCTGGTGACCGGCGCCGGGCCGAACATCGGCAGCGGCATCGCGCTCGCGCTGGCCCGCTACGGCGCCAAGGTGGCGTGCAACGACCTGGACCCGGCGGCGGCGAAGGCCGCGGCCGACCGGATCGAGCGCAACGGGGGCACCGCGATGGCCGTCCCCGGCGACGTGACGGACCCCGAGCAGGTCCGCGAGTACCTGGCGACCGTCGTGGACGCCTGGGGGCACGTCGACATCCTGGTCAACAACGCGGCGCTGCTCGGCGGGCGCGGGGTGCTGGACGAGAGCCCGGACTTCTTCCAGCGCGCGGTGAACGTGGCCGCGATGGGCAACTTCCTCAACACCCAGCTGGTCGGCAGGCACATGGCGGAGCGGGGGATCCGCGGCTCGATCGTGGCGATTTCGTCGTCCAACGGCTGGTCCGGCAGCGCCGGGGTGATCGCGTACGCGTTCCACAAGGGCGGGGTCAACAACTTCGTCCGGGCGGCGGCGATGGACCTCGCGCCGTACGGGATCCGCGTCAACAGCTTCACCCCGACCGCGCCGACCCCGGACAACCCGGCGCTGATCGCGGAGCAGGGGCCGGGCGGCGTGCTGGACAGGCCGCGCCGGGCCGGGATCGGCGGCGCGGACGGCGACGAGGAGTGGCGCCGCCCGTCGCGGTGGGCGGGGGAGCGGGTGCCGCTGGTGCCGATGGGCACGACCGGCACCCCGACCGACATCGGGCACGCGGTGGCGTGGCTGTGCTCGGACTACGCGCGCCTGATCACCGGCTGCGACCTGGTCGTCGACGGCGGCGCCCGTGCCAAGAACTTCGCCTACCACCCGGCGCCGGCGAGCGAGCTGGCCGGCCCGGCGCCGCTGATCCCGCTCGACGTGACGGGCGAGCTGGACCGGGAGCGTGACCGGTCTCGCTGTCCGGATGAGAGTGCGGATGCGGTCGTGCTGGACGACGACCGGAGCCCGTTGCGCCGCACGGGAATCGCGCTGCCGGGTACGGCCGCGTGGATCACGCCTGGCGGCGGCGTCGAGGACGGCGAGTCCCCGCTGGAAGCACCGGGTTCCGCTGGCGGGTGATCGAGGCCGGCGCGCCCGCGGCGCCGGTGCGGGTCGGCGGAAGCGCAAGATAGGAGAAGCGCGCGGCGGCGATCCGGTCATAGGGTGCGGACATGACGAATCAGATGATCTTCGTGAACCTGCCCGTCGCCGACCTGGACCGGGCCAAGAAGTTCTGGTCCGACCTGGGGTACGAGTTCAACGCGCAGTTCACCGACGAGAACGCGGCCTGCCTGGTGTTCAGCGACACGATCTACGCGATGCTGCTGAGAAACGACTTCTTCACGACCTTCACCGACAAGCAGATCACCGACAGCGCCAAGTCCACCGAGGTGCTGCTGGCCCTGTCCGCCGAGAGCCGGGAGGCCGTGGACACCCTGGTGGACAAGGCGGTCGCCGCGGGCGGGCGGGAGACCCGCGACCCGATGGACCAGGGGTTCATGTACCAGCGCGTGTTCGAGGACCCGGACGGCCACAACTGGGAGATCATCTGGATGGACCCGTCCCAGGCCAACGGCTGAGGCTGTATAACGACCTATACGGCACGGCGTTCAGCAGCCGAGCAGGCCGGCCAGCTCGCCGAAGTCCGAGGCCACCAGATCGGCGGGGAAGTCCCCGGGCCGGTCGGCCTGGCGGTGTGGTCCCTTCTCGGCGGGCCGCTCGACGAACGCCGTGCGCAGCCCGGCCGCGCGTGCGCCCGCCAGGTCCCAGGCGTGGGCGGCGACCGTCAGCACCTCGCCGGGCGCCACGTCCAGCAGGCCGGCCGCGGTCCGGTACACCGCCGCGGACGGCTTGTAGTCGCGGGCCAGCTCGGCGGACAGGATGCAGTCGAACGGCAGGGCGGCGTCCTTCACCAGGTGGGTGAGCAGCGCGAACCCGCCGTTCGACAGCGCCGCCACGACGTGCCGGGACCGCAGCCGCGCCAGGCCTGCCGCGGCGTCCGGCCACGCGGGCAGCCGGTGCCAGGCGCGCACCAGCCGGCGCCGGGCGTCTTCGCCGAGGGACACGCCGTGCTCGTCGAGCAGCGCGTCCAGCGACTCGCGGTGCAGCGTGTCCAGGACGGCCCACTCCCGTGAGCCGTCCTGCACGCGGCCCATCGAGGGCAGGTACCTGTCCCGCCACGCGGAGGTGAACTCGCCCGCGTCCACGTCGATCCCGGCCTCGGCGAAGACCGGCGCGACCTGGTCGCGCACGCCGCTGTACCAGTCGACGGTGGTGCCGAAGATGTCGCACGCGATCACCCGGATCGCGCCGGCGTCGAAGCCGCTCATGACTCGCCTTTCGGTCGTGCCCGGACGTGCAGCCGTTCCCCCTGCGGGCCGAACAGGCTGAGGATCTCGGCAGGCTCCGGGCCGGGGTTGCCGAACCAGTGCGGCGTGCGGGTGTCGAACTCCGCGGCCTCGCCGGGCGTCAGGATCACGTCGTGGTCGCCGAGGACGAGCCGCAGCCGCCCGGAGAGCACGTACATCCACTCGTAGCCCTCGTGCACCTTCTGCTCGGGCTCGCGCGAGGGCTTCCCGGGCGGGTAGATCATCTTGAACGCCTGCAGCCCGCCCGGCCGCCGGGTCAGCGGCACGATCGTCACGCCGAACCGCACGACCGGCTTGGCGTGCACCCGCGGATCCCCGGTCTCCGGCGCGCCGACCAGCTCGTCGAGGGTGACCTGGTGGACGCGGGCCAGCGGCAGCAGCAGCTCCAGCGTCGGCTTCCGCCCGCCGGACTCCAGCCGCGACAGCGTGCTCACCGAGATCCCCGTCGCCTCGGCCAGCTGCGCCAGCGTGACGCGCCGCTGCTTGCGCAGCGCCCGCAGCCGCGGCCCGACCGCGCCGAACAAGTCCTCGTCGCTCATGCCGCCATCCTGCCGCAGCGGAAAACGGACCCGGGCACGACGCGCCCGCCGCGGGAACCCCGGTAACGGCGGTCGCCGGACGGGCGACTTCGACAGCATCCCGGCCGCGGAAGGGAAGGCGCGCCATGTGCGGAATCGTGGGTTACCTGGGCCGTCGGCCCGCGTTGCCGATCCTGCTGGAAGGCCTGCGGCGGCTGGAGTACCGCGGCTACGACTCGGCAGGCGTCGCGCTCGCCAGGGACGGCAGGCTGCTGGTGCGCAAGGCGGCCGTGCGCGTGGCGGAGCTGACCCGGCTCACCGCGAACCTGGCGGGCAGCACCACCGGCATCGCGCACACCCGCTGGGCCACGCACGGCCCGGCCACCGCCACCAACGCCCACCCGCACACCGACGCCGGGCGGCGGATCGCGGTGGTGCACAACGGGATCATCGAGAACGCGACCGCGTTGCGCACCGCGCTGAGCGCCTCCGGGGTGCGGCTGGTGTCCGACACCGACAGCGAGGTCCTCGCCCACCTGATCGCCGCCGCGGCCGAACGCGGCGGCACGCTCACCGAAGCGGTGCGCACGGCGCTGGCCGACGTCGAGGGCACCTACGGGCTCCTCGTGCTCGACGCCGAGCGCCCGGACGTGCTGGTCGCCGCCCGGCACGGCAGCCCGCTCGTGCTCGGGCTCGGCGACCACGAGATGTACGTGGCCTCCGACCTGGCCGCGCTGGTCCGGCACACCCAGCAGGTCGTCTACCTCGAGGACGGCGAGCTGGCCACGATCCGCGCGGACGGGTTCGAGACCAGCAGCGGCGCCGACCGGCAGCCCACGGTCGTGGAGGAGGTGCCGGGGGACTACGAGCTGGGCGGGTTCCCGGACTACATGGCGAAGGAGATCGCCGAGCAGCCCGAGGCGGCGCAGCGGGTGCTGCGCGGCCGGCTCGACGAGCGGCTGGGCACCGCGCGTCTGGACGGCCTCCGGTTCACCGCCCGCGAGCTGCGCGGCATCCGGCGGGTCAAGTTCCTCGGCTGCGGATCGGCCTACTACGCGGGGCAGGTGGGCGCTGGGCTCGTCGAGGAGCTGGCGCGGGTGCCCGCCGACGCGGAACCGGCCGCCGAGTTCCGCTACCGCAACCCGGTGGTGGACCCGGACTGCCTCTACGTCGCGGTGAGCCAGTCCGGCGAGACCGCCGACACCCTCGCCACGGTGGAGGAGCTGCAGCGCAAGGGCGGACGGGTGGTCGGCGCGGTCAACGTCGTGGGCTCGGCGATCGCGCGCGAGTGCGACAGCGGCGTGTTCCTGCACGCCGGGCCGGAGATCTCGGTGGCCTCGACGAAGGCGTTCACGAACATGGCCGTGGCGTTCGCGCTGCTCGCCCTCACGCTGGGGCGGGTCCGCGACCTCTCGCTGGCCGAGGGCAGGCGGATCGCGGGCGCGCTGGCGGAGCTGCCGGAGCGGATCGGGGAGGTGCTCGCGGAGTCCGACCGGATCGCGTCGCTGGCCGGCCGGTTCGCCGACGCCGAGCACGTGTTCTTCCTCGGCCGGGTGCGCGGCTGGCCGGTGGCGCGGGAGGGCGCCCAGAAGCTGAAGGAGATCTCCTACGTGCACGCGGAGGCCTACCAGGCCTCGGAGCTCAAGCACGGCCCGCTGGCGCTGGTGGACCCCGCGATGCCGAGCGTGGTGCTGATCCCGGACGACGAGCTGGCCGCGAAGAACCTCGGCACGATCGAGCAGGTGAAGGCGCGCGGCGGCCCGGTCGTCGCGGTCACCACGACCGGACTGGCGGTGCCCGGCGCCGACGACGTGGTCCGGATCCCCTCCGCCGGCCCGGAGCTGGACCCGGTCCTGCTCACGATTCCGCTCCAGCTGCTGGCCTACCACACCGCGCGCAAGCTCGGCCGGGACATCGACAAGCCACGCAACCTCGCCAAGAGCGTCACCGTGGAGTAGTTGTTCTAGTGCTAGAGTAACCGGATGACCGCACTGACCCCGGCCGAGCTGACGCTGCTCGGCCTGCTCGTCGAGCGGCCCCGGCACGGCTACGAGCTGGACGAGGTCATCACGGCCCGCGGCATGCGGGAGTGGACCGAGATCGGGTTCAGCTCGATCTACTACCTGCTGGGGCGTCTGCGTGACCGCGGGCTGATCACCGAGGTCGCGAGCGCGGGCACCGGACGGGCCAAGGCGCGCAAGGTGTTCGGGCCGACGCCGGAGGGCCGCCGGGTCTGCGCGGCCGAGGCGGAGGCGGCCGTCGCCGAGCTGCGGCCGGTGTTCCCGCCGGTCCTGGTCGGACTGGCCAGCCAGCCGCTCATCCCGCCGGAGCGCCTGCGCGAGGCGCTGGCCGCGCGCGCCGCCGCGCTGGACGAACGCCTCGGCGCCCTCCGCCGCGCCGCCGACGCCCAATCGGACGCGCCGGCTTTCGTCCGGGCGATCTTCGGCTTCTCGCTCCACCAGCTCGCCGCCGAGCAGCGGTGGCTGACCGACTATCGCGCCACACTCGAAGGGGACGCCTGACGATGCCCGGCTACGACCCGAAACGGGAGCTCAAGGCGCTGTACGCGCCGAAGAACACCGACTGGGCGTTCGTCGACGTGCCCGAGCAGCGGTTCATCGCGATCGACGGCAGCGGCGACCCGAACACCTCGCCGGAGTACGCGCGGGCGGTCCAGGCGCTGTACGCGGTGGCCTACACGATCAAGTTCGCCGTCCGCCGCGCCGGGGGCGAGGAGTTCGTGGTGGGGCCGCTGGAAGGGCTGTGGTGGGCCGACGACTACGGCGTGTTCACCCGGCGCGAGAAGGACGCCTGGCACTGGACGATGCTGATCAGCCAGCCGCCCTGGGTGGGCGAGGATCTGGTCGAGCAGGCGCGGCAGGACGCGCTCGCCAAGAAGCAGCTGCCCGCGATCGGCGGAGTTCGCTTCCACACGCTGCACGAGGGGCGCTGCGCCCAGCTGCTGCACATCGGGCCGTACGACGACGAGGGCCCGGCGCTGGCGCGGCTCGGCGACCACCTCGCCGCGCACGGGCTGCGGCACTCCGGTCTGCACCACGAGATCTACCTCGGCGACCCGCGCCGGGCCGCGCCGGAGAAGCTGCGGACGGTCCTGCGCCAGCCCGTGGCGCCCAGCGCCTGAGGCCCACCGCCTGAGGCCCACCGCCTGAAGCGGGGACTTTCGCGGGGTCTTCGGCCTCGCCGACCGAGGACCAAGTGCCCTTCGCCCCGTGGCCGCGGGCCGGGAAGCTGGGTGTGCGGCGATCGGCCCGCCCGGGACAGGGAGAAGACCATGGATTTCGCAGGCGCCGGCAACAGCGTGGTGGTGGGCGTGGACGGCTCGCCCGGTTCACAGCGGGCCGTCGGGTGGGGCGCGCGCGAGGCGTCGCGGATGGCTCTGCCCCTGATCCTGGTGCACGGCTTCGGGATCCCGGACGCGTTCGCCGGCGAGGCGTTCCCGCCGGGGGACTGGCTGTCGGCGCACGAGCTGCACGCGGAGCGGCTGCTGGCCGGAGCGCGGCGGCAGGCCTGGCGGATCGACCCGGACCTCCCGGTGACGGTCGAGGCGAGCCTGGACGGCCCGATCCCGTTGCTGGTCAAGAAATCCGACACGGCGCGGATGCTGGTGCTCGGATCGGCCGGGCGGAGCGCGCTGCGCGACCTGCTGATCGGGTCGACCGCGCTGGCGCTGGCCGTGCACGGGCACTCGCCGATCACCGTGGTCCGCGGCGGGGAACCCGCGGACGACGCGCCGGTGGTCGTCGGCGTCGACGGGTACGCGCCTGCCGAGCCCGCGATCGGCCTGGCCTTCGAGGAAGCCGCCGCGCGGGACGTGGAACTGGTGGCCGTGCACGTGTGGAACGACTTCGACCTGGCCGAGGCGTTCGGGTTCGTGCGCGACCCCTTTGGCACGGCGCCCCGCGAGGACGCCGAGCGCGAGGTGCTGGACCGGTCGCTGGCGCCGTGGCGGGTCAAGTACCCGGAGGTGACCGTGCGGGCCGTGGCCGAGCGCGATCAGCCCCGCACGCGGCTGCTGGACTGGAGCGCGCGGGCGCAGCTGCTCGTGGCGGGCAGCCGGGGCCGCGGCGGATTCCGCGGCATGCTGCTCGGGTCCACGGCACAGGCGCTGATCCACCACGCCGAATGCCCTGTGCTGATCGCCCGTTCGCCACTGGATTAGGGACCTTCGCCCCTTTTCCCCGGCAACGCGCACCGCGTTCGCTGGGTGGGACCGTCGCGCACGGTGAGGAGTTTCGGAAATGAGATACGTGCCTCCCGGGTTGCCTGGCAGTTCCGTTCCGGTGCTGCCTCACTATGACAATTTCATCGGGGGGAAATGGCTGGCCCCGACCGAGGGCCGGTACCGGCCGGTGATCAGCCCGGCGACCGCGCGCACGATCTGCGAAACCGCCGACTCCAGCGCCGCCGACCTGGAGCTGGCGCTCGACGCCGCGCACGTCGCGCGCGACACCTGGGGCGAGTGCACGCACACCCGCCGGGCCGCGATTCTCACCGCCGCGGCGGACGCGATCGAAGACAACGCCGAGATGCTGGCGGTATGTGAAAGCTGGGAGACCGGGCGCCCGATTCGCGAGGCCCTTGGCGTCGACATTCCGCTCGCCGCCGACCATTTCCGCTATTTCGCCGACGTCGTGCGCGGTGAGGAGGGGATCGTCTCCGGAATCGACGACGACGTGCTGGCGTATCAGTTCCGGGAACCGCTCGGCGTGGTCGCCCAGTTCCTTCCGGTGCATTTCCCGGTGCTCGTCGCGGCGTGGAACCTGGCGCCCGCGCTGGCCGCGGGCAACTGCTCGGTCCTCAAGCCGGCCTCGGACGCGTCGTGGTCGGTGCTGAAGCTGGCCGAGGTGATCGGTGAGGTGATCCCGCCGGGCGTGTTCAACATCGTCACCGGCCGGGGCGAGGGCGTCGGCCGCGATCTGGCGAGCAGCCGCCGGATCGCGAAGGTCGTGTTCAGCGGCGAAACCGCCACCGGGCGGCGGATCCTGTCCTGCGCGGCGCCGAACCTGGTGCCGGTGTGGCTGGACGTGGGAGCCCGCTCGCCCAACGTGTTCTTCGCCGACGTGCTGGCCGACGAGGACGGTTTCCTCGACCGCGCGGTGGACGCGATGGTGCGGTCCGCCTCCGACGAGGGACTGGTGTGCACCTGCCCGTCGCGGGCGCTGGTCCAGGAGCCGGTCTACGACGAGTTCGTGGGGCGGGCCCTGGAGCGGATCGCCGAGCTGGTGGTCGACGACCCGCTGGACACCGCCACCCGCGTCGGCCCGCGGGGCGGCCCCGAGCAGCTCGCCCGGCTCGAGTCCTGTGTGGACACCGGGCGGAGCGAAGGCGCGACCGTCCTGATCGGCGGGCACCGGGTGACCGTGGGCGACGAGTTCACCGACGGCTACTTCTACGCCCCGACGGTGCTGCAGGGCCACAACCGGATGCGCGTGTTCCGGGAGGACCTGTTCGGGCCGGTGCTGGCGGTCACCTCGTTCACCGACGAGGAGCAGGCGATCGCGATCGCCAACGACTCGCGCAACGGGCCCGGCGCCGGGGTGTGGACCCGCGACGGCGACCGCGCATACCGCGTCGGGCGCGCGGTGAAGGCCAGCCGGGTCTGGACCAACTGCTACCACAACTACTCGTCGGCGGCGACCTACGCCTGCACCCCGGCGACCGGGGTGGGCCGGGAGTCCCACCGGCTGGTCCTGGACCAGTACAGCCAGATGAAGAGCCTCGTGGTCAGCCACAGCCGCCGGTACTCCGGGCCGCTCGCCGGCTGAACAGCCTGTCCTCAGGGGAGGATCCCGTTCGTCGGTGGGGAAAGGACCGGACCGACGGACAGGAGCCTCCCATGCCGATCATCATCGCCGGGCACGTGGCCGTGGCGGCCGACGAGCGCGACACCTACGTCGCGGCCCACGCCGATCTGGTGCGGCGGGCGCGCGAAGCCCCCGGCTGCCTCGATTTCGCCATCTCCGCCGACCCGCTCGACCCCGGGCGCGTCAACATCTTCGAGCGGTGGGAGTCCCGCGAGGACCTCGACGCGTGGCGCCGGGTCGCCAGGGCGCGGCGCACCGGCATCCGGATCCGCGGCGGGCGGGTCGCGGAGTACCCGGTCGAGGCCGAGGTGCCGGTGTTCGGGTGAGCGCCGCTCGTCAGAGCGCGGCCAGCTCCGGCTCCAGGTCGTCCAGGCCGAGCGTGCCCACCGACAGCGCCGCCATGTGCCAGGCCTTCAGCTCGAACCGCGGGTTGCGGGCCCTGGCCGCCGCGCGCCCGGCCAGCCAGGCGCGCTCGCCGAGCTTGTAGCTGATCGCCTGGCCCGGCACGCCCAGGTACCGCACGATCTCGCTGTCCAGGAACGCGGACTCACGCGTGGTGTGGGCGCCGAAGAACGCGCGGCCGGTCTCGGCGGTCCAGCGCAGGCCGGGGCCGAGCCCGGCCTCCTCCGGCACCGGCAGCCCCAGGTGCATGCCGATGTCGACGATCACGCGGATGATCCGCATCATCTGCGAGTCGAGGTAGCCCAGGCGGGCTGCCGGGTCGTCGAGGTAGCCCAGCTCGTCCATCAGGCGCTCGGCGTAGAGCGCCCAGCCCTCGGTGGTGGCGCTGACCGAACCGGCGCTGGTCTGGAACAGCGACAGCCGCCCCGACAACGTGGTCCAGTGGCCGAACTGCAGGTGGTGGCCCGGCACGGACTCGTGGTACCACGTGCTGATCAGCGTCCACAGTGGAAAGCGGGTCTGCCCGAGCGTGGGCAGCCAGGTGCGGCCGGGCCGGGAGAAGTCCCGCGCGGGCCGCGTGTAGTACGGCGCGGCCGCGCTGCCGGGCGGGGCCAGCCGGGTCTCCAGCACCCGCACCGGCGGCGCCAGGTCGAAGTGCCTGCCGTCCAGGTCGTCCATCGCGCGCGCGGTGAGGTCGGCCAGCCAGCGGCGGACTTCCTCCGCGCCCTCGACGACCGGGCCCTCCCGGTCCAGGTACGCCATCGCCTCCAGCACCGGCGCGCCGGGCAGCACGCGGCCCGCTTCCGCGCGCATCTGCGCGGCCAGGGCGCGGTACTCCGCCCACGCCCACTCGGTGGTCGCGGCGAGGTCGAGGTGCGCGCCGGTCCACTGGCGGGCGTGCAGCAGGTAGCGCTCCTCGCCGACGCCGTCGGGGGTCCCCTCGGCGCGCGGCAGGTAGTCGGCGGCGAGGAAGCCGCGCAACCCGGTCAGGGCGTCCTGCGCGGCGGTGGACGCCCGGTCCAGGTCGGCGCGCAACGCCGGCGGCACATCGGCCCCGGCGGTGAACCCGGCGAAACAGCCCTCCCACGCGTCCAGCTGGGCGATCGCCGTCTCCACCTGCCGCGGCGCGGCGAACAGGCCGCGCCGCACGCCCTCGCGCAGCGACTCGGCGTACCCGGCCAGCGCGCCCGGCACGCGCGCGACCCGGCGGGCGATCACCGCCCAGTCCTCCGCGGAGTCCGTGGGCATCATCAGGAAGGTGTTCCGCAGGCCCTGCAGCGGGCCGAGGATGTTGCGGATCATCCGCAGGTGCTCGCCTGCCGCGCTGACCGCCAGCCCGGTCTCCAGCCGCTCCCGCAGCAGCCGCGCGCAGCGGCGCTCGTCGTCGCCGCCGGGCTCCAGGCCGCGCAGGCGGGCCAGCGTCGCGGTCGCCAGCTCGTCCCGTTCCCGCTGGCCGGCGGGGGAGAGGTCGGTGAGCCGGTCCTCCCCGGGCGCGACGCCGAGCATGGTGCCCAGCTGGGGGTCGGCGGCGCAGGCCTGCGCGACGTGGGAGTCCGCGAGATCACGCACGGCGGTGGTGGGGTCGGGCACGGTCGGAGTCTAGATCTAGGCTCGACGGTGCACGGCACGCACGCGGAAACGGGGACAGTGTGACATCAGCGCAGGCCCACGACTTCACCTCGCTCTACCGGCACGGGTTCGTGCGGGTGGCCTCCGCGGTCCCGGAGCTCCGGGTCGCGGATCCGGAGTTCAACTGCGACGCCACGCTGGCGCTGGCCCGCCGCGCGGCCGCCGACGGGGTCGCGATCACGGTGTTCCCCGAGCTGGGCTTTTCCTCCTACACCGCCGACGACCTGTTCCACCAGAACGCGCTGCAGGCCGCGGTGGACGACGCCGTGGCGCGGTTCGTGCAGGAGTCGGCGGACCTGCCGGGGGTGTTCGCGATCGGCGCGCCGCAGCGGTTCGAGGGGCGGCTGTTCAACTGCGGCATCGTGGTGCACCGCGGCCAGGTCCTGGGCGTGGTGCCCAAGAGCTACCTGCCGGGCTACCGCGAGTTCTACGAGAAGCGCCAGTTCGTGGCGGCCAGGGACGCGGTGTCCGAGCGGGTGCTGGTGGCGGGCCAGGACGCGCCGTTCGGCAGTGACCTGCTGTTCGCCGCGCCGAACGTGCCTGGCCTGGTGTTCCACGTCGAGATCTGCGAGGACGGCTGGGTGCCGGTGACGCCGAGCGGGTTCGGTGCGATGGCGGGCGCCACGGTGCTGTTGAACCTCTCGGCGAGCAACATCGTGATCGGCAAGGCCGGCTACCGGCGCAACCTGTGCACCAACCACTCGGCCCGCTACATCGCCGCGTACCTGTACTCGGCGGCGGGGCCGGGGGAGTCCACCACGGACCTGGCGTGGGACGGGCAGGCGGTGATCGCGGAGAACGGGTCGCTGCTGGCCGAGGGCGAGCGGTTCGAGTCGAACCAGCTGGTGACCGCCGACGTCGACCTGGAGCGGCTGGCCGCCGACCGGTTGCGCATGACCAGCTTCAACGACAACGCGCACGACCACCGGGAGCGGCTCAAGTCCTTCCGCCGCGTGGACTTCGAGCTGGAGCTGCCGCCGGGGCCGGTGCGGCTGCGCCGGGAGATCCAGCGGTTCCCGTACGTGCCGGCGAACACCGCCGACCGCAACGAGCGCTGCCGCGAGGTCCACCACATCCAGGTGCAGGGCCTGACGCAGCGGCTCGCGGCGACCGGGATCGAAAAGGTCGTGATCGGCGTGTCCGGCGGGCTCGACTCGACGCAGGCGCTGATCATCGCCGCGCAGAGCATGGACAAGCTCGGGCTGCCGCGGGAGAACGTGCTGGCCTACACGATGCCCGGGTTCGCCACCACGAACCACACGCTGACCAACGCGCACAAGCTGATGAAGGCGCTGGGCACGTCCGCGCACGAGATCGACATCCGGCCCTCGGCGCGGCAGATGCTGGCCGACCTGGGACACCCGGCCGCGGACGGCTCGCCGGTGTACGACGTGACGTTCGAGAACGTGCAGGCGGGGGAGCGGACCTCGCACCTGTTCCGGCTGGCCAACCACCACGGCGCGCTCGTGGTCGGCACCGGCGACCTGAGCGAGCAGGCGCTGGGGTGGGCGACCTACGGGGTGGGCGACCAGATGTCGCACTACAACGTGAACGCCTCGGTGCCCAAGACGTTGATCCGGTACCTGATCGCGTGGGAGGTGGCGACCGAGCAGCTGGGCGAGGGCGCCGACGAGGTGCTGCGGTCGATCCTGGCCACCGAGATCTCGCCGGAGCTGGTGCCCGGGGAGGGGCCGGACTCGGGGCCGTCGCAGAGTTCCGAGGCGAAGGTCGGGCCGTACGAGCTGCAGGACTTCCACCTGTACTACCTGCTGCGGTTCGGCTACCGGCCCAGCCGCATCGCCTACCTGGCGCAGCACGCGTGGGGCGATGTCAAGGCCGGGCGGTGGCCGGACCTGGTGCCGGAGTCCGAGCGCAACAGCTACGACCTGCCGACGATCAAGAAGTGGCTGCGCGAGTTCCTGTGGCGGTTCATCCAGACCAGCCAGTTCAAGCGCTCCGCGATGCCCAACGCGCCGAAGGTCGGCTCCGGCGGTTCGCTCTCCCCGCGCGGCGACTGGCGCGCCCCGAGCGACGCCAGCGCGCGGGCCTGGCTCGACGAGCTGGAGGCCAACGTTCCGGGCTAGCCCGTGTTTCGGAAGTGGCTTGCGTGGCGCCGCGGGCAGCCCCGCCTGCGGTCGTCCTCGACAGCGCTAGTTGACGCGCGGCCCGGGGAAGGTGAACTGCGTGTCGATGTCGGAGGCGACCGCCTCGAGCAGTTCCTCGGTGAGGTCGCTCAGGGCCCGCGCGAGGGCGAGCTCCGCCGCGATGCCGGGCAGGTGCAGCCCGCGCGGGCCGTTCTCGACGAGGCCGATGCCGGTGAACCGGGTGTCGTCGGTGCCGCCGAGCCGGACTTCCGCGCGCGTCACACCCCCGATCTCGTCCAGTCCGATGTCCATCTTCCACTGGCCGGGGTGCCGCATGAACGCTCCTAGTTCGACTGGCCCCACTGTCCTCGTCGTCGTGGTCGCCGCCCAAGGGCCGGAAGTCCCTAACCGGCGCGGCCTGCGAACCACGCGAGCACGAGCCCGCCCGAGTTGAGCGCCAGGTGCACCAGCGCGGGGGCCAGCACCCCGCGCCCGGCGTAGCGGAGCGCGCAGAGCGCGACACCGGCCACCGCGGCGCCGAGCATCGCCAGCGCCGACAGGACCGGCAGGGGCAGGGCGCCGACGGCCGCGTCGACGCCCGCGTTGCGGCGCAACGCCAGCGACGGCAGCAGGTGCCACAGCCCGAACAACGCGGACGCGCCGAGTACGGGCCGCCACCGCCAGCGTTCGCCGCCGCCCAGCAAGGCGGGCAGCACGCCGCGGAAGGCGACCTCTTCCACGAGCACGGTGCCGAGCGGGATCCGCACCAGCGCGAGCCACACCAGCTCGGCGGGCGGGTGCTGCCCGACGCGGCCGTCCTGGAACAGCGGCCGCAGCGCCGGCACGGCGAGGGCGACGCCGAAGCCGGCCGCGACGACCAGGCACGCGACGCCCCCGGTGGCCGCCGAACGGCGCCACTGCCGCCGGGACAGGCCGAGCTCGGCGAACCCGCGGCCGGACAGGCGCGCGAGTCCGATGAGGACACCCGCGGTCACCGCCCCGCACAGGGGGTAGGCCCAGCCGGGCAGCACGCGGTTGGCCAGTGTCGTGGCCGCGGCCAGCACCGCGACGGCGCCGAGGACGGCCGTGCGGCGGGTGAGCGGGGGAGCGGTGCCGGTGTCGCGCATCCACCCCAGTCTGCCCGCGCGCCGCCGGTTCCGCGTCCAAGGGACCAACGGCCCTTCACCTCCGGCCGCGCGGACGTCACGCTTGAGCCGGGTGGTGGAAGGACTCGGGACATGCGCGGCGGAACCGGGGCGGTGCGGGCGGGGGCAGGCCGGTGACGCCCGCACCCGAGTCGTGGCCCGCCCGGTTCTGGCGCCTGATCCACCCGGGCGGGCCGCTGGTGCGCCCGTGGGACCGCTGGGAGGCGCGCCTGCTGGTGACGGCGATCCTGCTGGCGGTGGTCGCCGTGCCGGTGGCGGGGGTCCTCGTGTCGGAGGTGTACGTCCGCCACGCCGAGCTGGCGCGGGCGCAGCAGGCCCACCGGACCCAGGTGACGGCCGTGGTGCTGGCCGACGCCGGGTCCTTCGTGGCAGGCGGACCCGCGGTGCAGGTGGCGGAGGTGCCCGCGTTGTGGCGGCTGCCGGACGGGACCGAGCGCAGCGGCCCGGTCAGCGTCCCGGCGGGCACGGACCAGGGCGCGCGGCTGCCGATCTGGGTCGACGGGGCGGGGGAGCCGGTGCCGCCGCCGCTGTCGGCGTTCAACGCGCTGACCATCGCGCTCAGCGTCGGCCTGCTCGGGTGGCTCGGCGTGGTGCTGGTGCTGACGCTCGTCGTGCTGGCGGTGCACCTCGCGCTCGACCGGGTCCGCGCGGCGGCGTGGGCGCGCGAATGGGAGACGCTCGGCCAGGGAAGGAGTGGACGATGAACGACCTGGAGAGCCGGAAGGCGGCGCGGGAGGCGCGGGTGACCGCGGCGTCCCGGACGGGCCGGCACACGACGGAGGAGATGGCGGAGTCGGCGATGCGGCGGTACTTCGCCGAGGAGGCCTACCGGGAGCGCGAGGAGCGGGAGCGCCGGGAACAGCACAAGGGTGTATAACGCCCTATACGGCGCGGCTTTTTCGAGAATTCATTCTTCACCCGTCACCCGCCTGCCCTCCCGCAGCTTCGTCGCGAGGACGGCGGCCTGGGTCCGCCGTTCCAGCCCCAGCTTGGTCAGCAGGCGGGAGACGTAGTTCTTCACGGTCTTCTCCGCGAGGAACATCCGCTCGGCGATCTGGCGGTTGGTCAGGCCTTCGCCGATGAGGCCGAGCAGCGTCCGCTCGCGGTCGCTCAGCGCCGCGAGCGGGCCGGTCTCGACGGCGTCCGCGCGCAGCTTCGCCATCAGGGTCGCGGCCGCGCGGGTGTCCAGCAGCGATCGTCCACTGCCGACCTCGCGCACCGCCGAAATGAGCTGCAGCCCCTGGATGTCCTTGATGACGTACCCGCCGGCACCGGCCAGGATCGCGTTGAGCATCGCCTCCTCGTCGGTGTAGGAGGTCAGGATCAGCACGTTCAGCTCGGGCAGCCGGGAACGCAGCTCGCGGCACAGCTCGATGCCGTTGCCGTCGGGCAGGCGGACGTCCAGCACCGCCACGTCCGGCCGCAGCGCCAGGACCCGGGACAGCGCCTGCGCGGCGGTGGACGCTTCGCCGACCACCGTCAAGGCCGGATCCGCCTCGAGCAGGTCGGCGACACCGCGGCGCACGACCTCGTGGTCGTCGACGAGGAAGACCTTGATCATTCCGCCATCCCTTCGCCACAGGGAACCCTCCCAGGCTACGGAAGCCCGGTCCGTCGCGACACGGCTTAGGTCCCCGATCCCAGGGGACCAAGGTCACCTGACGGACGTCAAGGGACCAGCACCGCCGCGCCGGTGACCCGGTCGGCCGCCAGGTCGGCGAGCGCCTGGTCGGCCTGGTCGAGGCTGTAGGCGGTGGTGACGATCCGCAGGTGGTGCTCGCCGGCGAAGTCCAGGAACTCCCGCGCGTCGCGGCGGGTGTTGGCGGTGACGCTGCGCAGGGTGCGTTCCTGGAACAGGTGGTGCTGGTAGTTCAGGGACGGGACGTCGGTCAGGTGGATCCCGGCGATCGCGAGGGTGCCGCCGCGGTCAAGCGCCGCCAGCGCGGGCGGGACGAGTTCGCCGGCCGGGGCGAACAGGATCGCCGCGTCGAGCGGTTCCGGCGGCGGGTCGGCGGCGTCGCCCGCGGAGGCCGCGCCCAGGTCGAGGGCGAGTTGCCGAGCCTGGGCGCTGCGGGTCAGGACGTGCACGGTGGCGCCCTCGGCGAGGGCGACCTGGGCCGCCAGGTGAGCGCTGGCCCCGAAGCCGTAGACGCCGAGGCGCCCGTGGTGGGGCAGGTCGGCCCGGCGCAGCGCGCGGTAGCCGATGATGCCGGCGCACAGCAGCGGGGCGAGCTCGGTGACCGAGTAGCCGCCGGGGAGCCGGTGGGCGTAGGCGGCGGGGACGGTGGTGAAGCGGGCGTAGCCGCCGTCGGCGTCCCAGCCGGTGTAGCGGGAGCGCGGGCAGAGGTTCTCCGTGCCGCGGCGGCAGTAAGCGCATTCCCCGCAGGTGCCGCGCAGCCAGGCCGCGCCCACCCGGTCGCCGACCGCGAAGCCGGTGACGTGCGGGCCGAGGGCCGCGACCTCGCCGACGACCTCGTGCCCGGGCACCACCCCGGTGCGGTGCACCGGCAGGTCCCCCTCGACGACGTGCAGATCGGTGCGGCACACCCCGCACGCGAGCACGCGCAGCAGCAGTTCGCGGTCACCGACGTCGGGCACCGGTTCGTTGCGGAGTTCGAACTTGCGGGTGCCCGGAGGCCCGGGCCGGAACACTCGCCAGGCGTGCATGATCCCAGCCTCGCCGAGCCAGGGGCGGCCGGTAAGGGCCGAAGGACCCTGGCGCGCCCGTGGGCGCGGGTTCAGGCGAGGGTGGCGGCCGCGGTGCGGAATTCGTCGAGGGCCTGGCGGGCGAGCTCGGGGAACGGCTGGTCGTTGGCGGGTTCGATCCACCGCTCGAACGCGCGGGTGAAGGCGCGGACGCCGAGGTCGGCGGCGAGGCTCGCGGCGGGGTCCGGCACGCCGCGCGCGGTGAGGGCTTCCGTCATCGCCGCGCCGAGACCGGCGCGTTTGAAGACCTCGCGTTCGCGCAGTTCCTTGTGGGCGGCGATGACGTCGTGCAGGCGGGGGCCGAACTCGCGTTGTTCCGGCACGAAGGTGGCGGTGACGGCGTCGAGGGCGGCGGCGACGGCTTGCAGCGGGGTGGCGCCGGCGGGTGCGCCGGCGATGCCGTCGGCGAGGAGCCGCGCGTGCACTTCTTGTCCGGCGAAGAGCACTTCGCGCTTGTCGGGGAAGTGGCGGAAGAACGTGGTCTTGGTGAGGCCGGCGCGTTCGGCGATCTGCGCCACGGTGGTCTTGTCGTAGCCCTGCTCGGCGAACAGGTCGATGGCGGCGCGCACCAGGCGCATGCGCGCGTTCGGTTCCCAGCGGCCCATGTGCACAGCCTAGGTGATGTGACTGAGTACCGTCACTTCCGCTACAGTGACGGTACTCAGTCACATCACTTTCAGCGGGAGGCTCCTCATGCAGGTTTTCGTCACGGGTGCCGGCGGTCACATCGGTTCCGCCGTCGTCACCGAACTGCTCCAGGCCGGGCACGAGGTCATGGGCCTGGCCCGTTCGGAGTCCTCGGTAGCCGCCGTGAAGGCGCTGGGCGCCGAGGTGCGCTTGGGCGATCTGGCGGACACCGACGGGCTGCGTGCGGCCGCGGCCGGCGCGGACGCGGTCGTCCACCTGGCCTTCGACAACGCCGCGGCGCTGGCCGGGGACTGGTCCGCGGCGGCGGCGGCCGACCTGGCCGCGGCGCGGGCGTTCGGCGAGGCGCTGGCGGGCACGGGCAAGGCCCTCGTCGGGATCGGGATGCCGGCCGTGGCGGACGAGGTTCTCGCGGCGAACCCGCGGCTCGCGACCGGGCGGCTGATCGCCGGGCTGGCCGGGCAGGGGGTCCGCGCTGTGCTCGTGGCGGTGCCGCAGGTGGTGCACAGCACGCGGGACCGGAGCGGTTTCGTGCCGACGCTGATCAGGATCGCGCGGGCGAGCGGTGTCTCGTGTTACCTGGGCGACGGCGCGAACCGCTGGCCCGCGGTGCACACGCTGGACCTGGCCCGCCTCTACCGGCTGGCGGTGGAGCAGGCGCCCGCGGGAGCGCAGCTGATCGCAGCTGCGGAGGAGGGCGTGCGGGTGCGGGACATCGCCGAGGTGATCGGCCGCCACCTGGGGGTCCCGGTGCGCAGCGTCCCGGCCGAGCAGGGCGCTGATCGCTTCGGGCCTTTCGCGCCGCTGATGAGCATTGACAACCCGTTGTCCAACGTGGACACCCGCCGCCTGCTCGGCTGGGAGCCGGTGCACCCTGCCCTCATGGCGGATCTCGAGGAGGGGCACTACTTCGCCGGTTAAGTCACCGGCGCGGACCAGGTCAGCCGGGTGCCGCCGCCGTCCAGCGCGGTCACCGAGCACGTGCCGCCGGCCTGGGTGGCGCGTTCGGCGAGGTTGTGCAGGCCGCTGCGGGCGACCTTGCCGGGGATGCCGGTGCCGTTGTCGACGACGTCGATGACGAGGTCGTCGTCGACGGAGACGGTGATCGTCAGGGTGGTCGCGCGGGCGTGGCGGACCGCGTTGGACAACGCCTCCCGGAGCACCGCCTCGGCGTGTTCGGCCAGGTCGCTGCCGACGACGCCGATCGGGCCGGACATCCGCACAGTGGTGCGCAGGCCGGTGTCGCCGGTGACCTCGGCGATGATCTCGTTGAGGCGCTTGCGCAGCTGGGTGGTGCCGTGCAGGCCGCCGTGCAGGTCGAAGATCGCGGTGCGGATCTCGGCGACGATGCTCTGCACGTCGTCGATCATGTCGGCCAGCCGCCGTTGGATGTCCGGGTTGCGGGAGCGCATGTGGGTGCTCTGCAACGCCAGCCCGTGGGCGAAGAGCCGCTGGATGACGTGGTCGTGCAGGTCGCGGGCGATGCGGTCGCGGTCGGAGACCACCTTGAGCTCGTTGATGGAGCGCTGGTCCTCGGCCAGTTGCAGGGCGAGCGCGGCCTGGTCGGCGAACGCGGCGGCGAGCGGGAGCTGGGTGCCGTCGAACGGGTCCTGGCCCGCCTTGCGCAGGGTGACCAGCACGCCGGAGACGTAGTCGCGGGACGCGCGCAGCGGCAGGACCAGCGCGGGCCCGAACTCGTGGGTGAGGTCGTAGGCGAGGTTCTCCACGCGGCGCGGCTGGGCGTCGGTGTAGGCGGCGCCGCAGCTGGAGCCCTCGATCGGAATCTCGCGGCCGATGAGCGGGTCGGAGTCCAGGCCCGCCGAGACGGTGACCGTCAGGTGGGTGACGTCGGCGGGCGGGAGGTCGGGGTCGTCGGGCTGGGCGATGAAGGCGTAGTCGGCGCCGGCGAGGGCGAGGGCGCGGTTGGCGATCAGGTAGAGGACGTCGGTGGGGTCGGCGGCGGCGAGCAGTTCGGCGCGGATCTCGCTGGTGGCTTCCTGCCAGCGTTGCCGCAGCTGGGCTTCTTCGTAGAGGCGGGCGTTCTCCACGGCGATGCCGGCCGCGGCGGCCAGCGCCTGCACGACGACTTCGTCGTCTTCGGTGAACGGCTGGCCGTTGCTCTTTTCGGTGAGGTAGAGGTTGCCGAACACCTCGTTGCGCACGCGCACCGGGACGCCGAGGAAGGTCTTCATCGGCGGGTGGTGCGCGGGGAACCCGGAGGACGCGACGTGCTGGGAAAGATCGTCCAGCCGGATCGGTTTCGGTTGCTGGATCAGCAGTCCGAGCAGGCCGTGGCCGGTGGGCAGGTCGCCGATCTCGCGGCGGGTGGCTTCGTCGATGCCCTCGTAGACGAATTCGGCGAGGCCTTCGCGGTCCTGGTTGAGCACGCCGAGGGCGCCGTAGCGGCAGTCGACGAGGTTGATGGCGGCGTGCACGATGCGGCGCAGGGTGGCGTCGAGTTCGAGACCGCCCGCGACGGCGAGCATCGCCTCGAGCAGGCCGTCCATCTGGTCGCGCGACTGCACCAGCTGCTCGATGCGGTCCTGCACTTCCCGGAGCAGTTCCCGCAATCGCAACTGGGACAACGTTTCCCGTAACCCGGACAAGGGTGGGGCCTCGTCGGAGTCGTCGGTCCCGGGCATAGCAGCCAGACTCGCATGTCACCTGGGAGAACACCAGTCAAAAGGCGAGGTGGCGCGGGGCGAGTTTCACCGCCGATAGGGCACAAAGGCCTCATCGGTGAGGACACCGTGCCCTCGTGGGGGAGCCGCGCGGCGGTGAAGAGTGGAGCGATCCTGGACCCTTCGCGGCAGGGAGCCCAGATGTCGTTCGCCCAGGACCCGGTGCGGGTCGCACTCGACGCGGCGGTCCGCGCGCCGTCGCCGCACAACAGCCAGCCGTGGCGGTTCGAGGTGGACGGTGACCGGATCGGGGTGTTCCTCGACCCGGACCGGATTCTGAAGGTAGCCGACCCGGATGGCCGGGAGGCGCGGCTGGCGTGCGGCGCGGCGGTGCTCAACGTTCGGCTGGCGTTGCGCGCCGCCGGCCGGGCCCCGGTGGTGCACCTGCTGCCGCGGCGGGACGTGCCGGAGCACCTGGCGACGGTGTGGGCGCGGGGGCGGGTGACCCCGACGCCCGACGACGTGGCGCTGGCGCGGGCGATCGCCTACCGGCGGAGCAACCGGCGGGCGTTCACGGCGCGGGAGGTGCCGGTGTGGGTGCGGCAGGCGCTCGTGCGGGCGGCTTCCGAGGAGGGCGCGCACCTGGCGGTCGTGGGGCGGGCCGGGCAGCTGGACGAGCTGGGGGTGCTGCTGCGGGAGGCCGAGCGGTTGCAGCGGGAGGACCTGGCGTTCCAGGACGAGCTGCGGCAGTGGACGGCGTCGGACGGGGCGCGGGACGACGGTGTGCCGGCGTCGGCGGCCGGGGCGGGTCCGGATTGGCCGTTCGACCGCAAGCCGCTGGTGGCGGTGTTGTCGTCGTACACGGACACGCGGCTGGCCCAGTTGCGGGCGGGGCAGGCGTTGCAGCGGGTGCTGCTGCGGGCGACGACGGCGGGGGTGAGCGTGTCGTTCCTGTCGCAGCCGGTGGAGATCCCGGTGTTGCGGGCGGCGGTGGCGCGGCTGGTGTCGGCGCCCGGGAATCCGCAGGTGGTGCTGCGGTTCGGGTACGGGTTCGCGGCGCCGGCGACGCGGCGCCGCCCGGCCGAGGCGGTGACGCGGTACACGGTGCACGGTTAAGCGGGGCCGTGGCGGGGCATGTGTGCGGCATGGCGGTCGAAGACTCGTTGCCCACCCTGCGCCGGCTGGCGGATCTGGCGGAGCTGCTGATCCCCGGTGCGGTCGTCTACGTGCGGTACTCGCCCGGTCCGGAGGCCGACGCGGAGCACCCGAGCACCGATCACGAGAGCGGGCTGGAGATGCCCGGGGTGTCGGTGAACCCGTTGAACGCGCCGGGCTGGTGGTCGTTGCCGGTGGAGGACTGGCTGGCGCGGCGGATCGTGCAGTACGCGCACCAGCAGGCGGAGGGGGCGCGGCCGTGGGTGCTGACCGGCAAGGAGATCGACTTCGGGCCGGACAACGAGCCGCTGCTGGTGGACGTGGAGCCGATCGCGTGGATCTCCGAGGACCTGGTGCGCGAGGCGCACGAGCGGTACCACTCCCGGCTGGACGCGGGGCGCGCGACGCACGAAGATTGATCGCGTGGGTTTGTCCCGCCCGGCGGGCGGGAAAGCGGGACGTGCCGGGAGGTGAGCGATGGGCGTGGGTGACTGGTTGCGGTCGTGGCCGGTCTACCGGCAGCTGACCGGCGCCGACCGGCTGGGCCGGGGCAGCGCGGCGCAGTCCGCCCGGTCGCACTCGCTGATGCCGCGCACCGCGTCCGCGGACCGGGTGGTGCACTCGGTGTGCCCGTACTGCGCGGTGGGGTGCGCGCAGAAGGTGTACGTCTCCGGCGAGCGCGTCGTGCAGATCGAGGGCAACCCGGATTCGCCGATCTCGAGGGGCCGGTTGTGCCCGAAGGGGTCGGCGAGCAAGCAGCTGGTGACCGGCCCGCAGCGGCAGGAGAAGGTGCTCTACCGCGCGCCGTACGCGACGGAGTGGCAGGAGCTGGACCTGCCGTCGGCGATGGAGATGGTGGCCGAGCGGGTTCTGGACGCGCGGCGGCGGGGCTGGCAGGACACCGACGAGCACGGCAACCCGTTGCGGCGGACGATGGGGCTGGCGAGCCTGGGCGGCGCGACGCTGGACAACGAAGAGAACTTCCTGATCAAGAAGTTGTTCACGGCGCTGGGTGCGATCCAGATCGAGAACCAGGCCCGTATTTGACACTCCGCCACGGTTCCCGGTCTGGGAGCCTCCTTCGGTCGCGGTGGCGCGACGGACTACCAGCAGGACCTCGTCAACTCCGACTGCGTGATCATCATGGGCTCGAACATGGCCGAGGCCCATCCGGTCGGGTTCCAGTGGGTGGTGGAGGCCAAGGCGCGTGGCGCGAAGGTGTTCCACATCGACCCGCGGTTCACGCGGACGAGCGCGCTGGCGGACCGGCACGTGCCGTTGCGGGCGGGCTCGGACATCGCGTTCCTGGGCGGGGTGATCAACCACATCCTGTCCAACGGGCTGGAGTTCCGGGAGTACGTGCGGGCGTACACGAACGCGTCGTTCCTGGTGCGGGAGGACTTCCGGGACACCGAGGACCTGGACGGGCTGTTCAGCGGGTACGACCCGGAGACGGGGTCCTACGATCCGGCGAGCTGGCACTACGAGAGCGCACGGCCGCGCGAGGGCCGGGGCAGCCGGTCGAAGGAGCAGTCCTCGCCCTACCAGCACGGTTCGGGCGGGCCGCCGCTGGAGGGCGGGGCGGACGACATCGCCGCGGATCCGACGCTGGAGCACCCGCGGTGCGTGTTCCAGGTGCTCAAGCGGCACTTCGCGCGGTATACGCCGGAGATGGTGGAGCGGACCTGCGGCGTTCCTGCCGAGGTGTTCGAAGAGGTGTGCCGGGCCTGGACGGAGAACTCGGGGCGGGAGCGGACCGCGGCGCTGGTGTACAGCGTGGGCTGGACGCAGCATTCGATGGGCGCGCAGTACATCCGGGCGGGGTCGATCATCCAATTGCTGCTGGGCAACATCGGCCGGCCGGGTGGCGGGGTGTTCGCGTTGCGCGGGCACGCCTCGATCCAGGGGTCGACGGACATCCCGACGTTGTTCAACCTGCTGCCCGGGTACCTGCCGATGCCGGACACCTCGCACGAGAGCATCGACGACTACCTGCACCTGGTGCGGGGTGACCGGCAGAAGGGGTTCTGGCGCAACGCCGACGCCTACCTGGTGTCGCTGCTGAAGGAGTACTGGGGCGACCACGCCACGGCGGACAACGACTGGTGCTTCGACTACCTGCCGCGGATCAACGGCGACCACGGCACCTACCGCACGGTCATGGACATGATCGACGGGAAGGTGTTCGGGTACTTCCTGCTGGGGCAGAACCCGGCGGTGGGGTCGGCGCACGGGCGGTTGCAGCGGCTGGGCATGGCGAACCTGGACTGGCTGGTGGTGCGGGACCTGGCGATGATCGAGAGCGCCACGTTCTGGAAGGACTCGCCGGAGGTGGAGACCGGGGAGATCGTGCCGGAGCAGTGCCGCACCGAGGTGTTCTTCTTCCCGGCGGCCTCGCACGTGGAAAAGTCCGGCACGTTCACCCAGACGCAGCGGATGCTGCAGTGGCGGGACAAGGCGGTCGAGCCGAGGGGCGACCAGCGCAGCGAGCTGTGGTTCTTCTACCACCTCGGCCGGATCCTGAAGGAGAAGCTGGCGACCTCGGCCGACGAGCGGGACCGGCCGCTGCGGGAGCTGTGGTGGGACTACCGGATGGAGCACGGCGACGAGCCCTCCGGCGAGGACGTGCTGCGGCGGATCAACGGCGTCGACCTGACCACCGGCCGCGCGCTGAACGGCTACCTGGAGCTCAAGGACGACGGCAGCACGGCGTGCGGGTGCTGGATCTACGGCGGCGTGTACGCCGATGAGGTGAACCAGGCGGCGCGCCGCAAACCGCACGACGAGCAGGGCCCGTACGAGTCGGAGTGGGGCTGGACGTGGCCGCTGAACCGGCGGGTGCTCTACAACCGGGCGTCGGCGGATCCGCAGGGCCGGCCGTGGAGCGAGCGCAAGAAGCTGGTGTGGTGGGACGCGGACAAGGGCGAGTGGACCGGGCACGACGTGCCGGACTTCGAGAAGACGAAGCCGCCGGACTTCCGGCCGGAGCCGGGCGCGTCGGGTCCGGACGCGCTGCACGGGGACGACCCGTTCATCATGCAGGCCGACGGCAAGGCGTGGCTGTTCGCGCCGAACGGGGTGCTGGACGGGCCGCTGCCCACGCACTACGAGCCGCACGAGTCGCCGGTGCGCAACCCGCTGTACGGGCAGCAGGGCAACCCGGCGCGCAAGGTGTACGGGCGGGTGGACAACCCGTCGAACCCGTCGCCGCCGGAGGCGCACGGTGAGGTGTTCCCGTTCGTGTTCACCGCGGCGCGGCTGACCGAGCACCACACCGCGGGCGGGATGAGCCGTCAGCTGCCGTACCTGGCGGAGTTGCAGCCGGCGTTGTTCGTGGAGGTTTCGCCGGAGCTGGCGGCCGAGCGCGGGCTGGCGCACCTGGACTGGGCGCACGTGGTGACGAGCCGGGCGGCGGTGGAAGCGCGGGTGTTCGTGACCGAGCGGATGCGGCCGCTGCGGATCGAGGACCGGGTGGTGCACCAGATCTGGATGCCCTACCACTGGGGGCACACCGGGCTGGTGGACGGCGACGTGGTCAACGACCTGCTGGGCGTGGTGGTGGATCCGAACGTGTTCATCCAGGAGAGCAAGGTGGCCACCTGCGACATCCGGCCGGGGCGGCGTCCGCGCGGCCCGGCGCTGCTGGCCTACCTGGAGGACTACCGCACGCGGGCGGGGATCACCGTGGAGACCGGGACGCGGATCGCCACGGCGCGTCCGGACAGCGCCCACACGGAGGAGCGGTCATGAGCAACAGCTTCTACGGCCCGCTGGACGACGTGGCGGGCGATGCCGGCTATTCCGGGCACCCGCCGCGGATGGGGTTCTTCACCGACACCTCGGTGTGCATCGGCTGCAAGGCCTGCGAGGTGGCGTGCAAGGAGTGGAACGGGGTGCCCGACGACGGGTTCGACCTGCTGGGCATGTCGTTCGACAACACCGGGATGCTGGGCGCGAACTCGTGGCGGCACGTGGCGTTCGTGGAGCAGGAGCGGCCGGGTGCGGTGTCGCCGGAGCCGGTGGACCTGGGGCTGCCCTCGTTCGACCTGCCCGGGGCGGGCAGCGGGGCGGAGGCCCGCACGGATTTCCGGTGGCTGATGAGCTCGGACGTGTGCAAGCACTGCACGCACGCCGGGTGCCTGGACGTGTGCCCGACCGGGGCGTTGTTCCGCACCGAGTTCGGTTCGGTGGTGGTGCAGCCGGACATCTGCAACGGGTGCGGCTACTGCGTGTCCGGCTGCCCGTACGGGGTGATCGACCGGCGCGAGGACGACGGCAGGGCGTGGAAGTGCACGCTGTGCTACGACCGGTTGCGGGACGGGCTGGAGCCGGCGTGCGCGAAGGCGTGCCCGACCGATTCGATCCAGTTCGGGCAGCTGGACGAGCTGCGGGAGCGCGCGGCCCGGCGGGTGGACGCGCTGCACGAGGCCGGGGTGACCGAGGCGCGGCTGTACGGGGAGAGCCCGGAGGACGGTGTGGGTGGCGACGGCGCGTTCTTCCTGTTGCTGGACGAGCCCGAGGTGTACGGTCTGCCGCCGGATCCGGTGGTGCCGACGCGGGACGCGGGGTCGATGTGGAAGTTCGCCGGCATGGCCGCGTCCGCGCTGGCGGCCGCCGCGGTGTCGGTGTTCTTCGGACGGGGCAGGGGATGAAGGAGCAGGTCGCGGTGCCCAAGGCCGAGTTCCGGTCCTACTACGGGCGGCCGGTGCTCAAGCCGCCGGTGTGGGAGTGGAAGATCCCGGCCTACCTGTTCACCGGCGGGTTGTCGGCCGGGTCGGCGATGCTCGGCGCGGGGGCGGACCTGACCGGCCGTCCGGTGCTGCGGCGGGCGAGCCGCGCCGGGGCGCTGGGCGCGCTGGTGGCGAGCATGTACCTGCTGGTGGCGGATCTGGGGCGGCCGGAGCGGTTCCTGCACATGCTGCGGGTGGCCAAGCCCAGTTCGCCGATGAGCGTGGGCACCTGGATCCTGGTCGCCTACGGGCCGGGCGCGGGGGTGGCCGGGGCGGCGGAGCTGGTGCCGCGGCGGTGGCGGGCCACGCTGCCCGGCCGTCTGCTGGGTCGGCTGGCACGGCCTGCGGGGTTGTCGGCGGCGGCGATCGCGCCCGGGGTGGCCTCGTACACGGCGGTGCTGTTGTCGCAGACCGCGGTGCCCGCCTGGCACTCGGCGCACCGCCAGCTGCCGTTCGTGTTCACCGGGTCGGCCGCGGCCAGCGGCGCCGGGTGGGGCATGGTGTGGGCGCCGGTCGCCGAGGCGGGGCCGGCGCGACGGCTGGCGGTGCTGGGCGCGGCGGCGGAGCTGGTGGCGTCGAAGGTGGTCGACCAGCGCCTCGGGCTGGTCTCGCAGGCCTACACCACTGGCAAGGCGCACCGGCTGCGGAAGTGGTCGGAGTACCTGACGCTGGGCGGCGCGGCCGGTGCGCTGGCCGGGCGGCGCAGCCGGGCCGTGCAGGTGGTGTCCGGGCTGGCGCTGCTGGCCGGCAGCGCGTTGCAGCGGTTCGGGGTGTTCGAGGCCGGTGTGGAGTCCACGAAGGACCCGCGGTACGTGGTGGAGCCGCAGCGGGACGCGATCAACCGGGTGAGCGGGCGCTGAGCAGGTTCGCCAGCGAGAAGGACTCGCCGCGGGCGAGCAGCCGGACGTCGGTGGCCGGGTGGCGGCGCGCGGCCTCGGCGAGGAAGTTCGACACCGGCGAGGTGAACTTGCCGTAGTCGTCGAAGTGCACCGGCACCACGTGGGTGGGGTTCATCAGCTCCAGCATCCGGCCGCCCTGCCGGTCGTCCATGGTGACCAGCACGCCGAGGACGCGGGTGCCGCCCAGGTGCAGCACGGCCAGGTCGATTTCTGGGTAGCGGCGGCGGATCCCGGTCAGCTCGTCGTGGATGATCGTGTCGCCGCTGACGTAGATCCGCAGCGTGGCCGCGCCGGGGTGCGGGGTGTACTCCCAGATGCTGCCCATGACCGGCGGCAGGATCCGGTTCAGTGGGCCGCGCGAGTGGCGTGCGGGGACGGCGGTGACGGTGAGCTGGGCGTCGCCGTCGCGGAAGGTGTCGCCGCCCCAGGTGGGCAGGGCGACGGTGGCCTGGAAGCCGCGTTTGGCCAGCCTGCGGGCGGCGTGCTCGGTGGTCAGGATCGGCACGTCGGCGGGCAGGTCCCGGCGGGCGACCCGGTCGAAGTGGTCGCCGTGGAGGTGGGACAGCACGACACCGTCCAGCGGGGGCAGGTCGGCGACCTGCGCGGCCGGTTCGGTGCGGCGCCGGGACACCAGGCCCTGCCCGAAGTGGGACCACTGGCCGCGGTGCAGGAAGTTCGGGTCGGTCAGCACCGTGAACGGCCCCAGCCGCACCAGGGTGGTGGCGGTGCCGATGAAGGTGAGCGAGTCGGCGGGGAACATCAACGGCCCTTCCGGTCGGTGTCCGGTACGGCTACCCACCGCGGGGCGGATGATTCGCGCGCGGCTGGGTAGCCGCCCGGTATGGCACCTCCCGTCGTGCGACCCGTGTTCGGCGCGCTGGCCCGGCTGCGGCACGCGCGCGTGTTCCACCCGCGCGGTGTCCTGCTGCGCGGCACCCTGGAGACCCTGACCCCCGGCGAGCTGCCACTGCCGCCCAGCGGGCCGGTGGTGGCGCGACTGTCCAAAGGGGCCGGTCTGCCGCGCGGGATGCCCGACATCCTCGGGCTGGCGCTGCGCATCCCGACCGACGACGGGCCGTGGGACCTGACCCTGGCCAGCGCGAGCGCGCGGGTGCTGCTGAGGCCGGCGACGGGGTGGCGGCGGACGGTGTTCAGCAGCCTCGTGCCCTACCGGGTGGCCGCCGGGCTGCGGTGGATCCTCGCCGAGGTGGACGGCCCGGACGGCGCCGCGCTCGACGACGTGGACGCGGTGACGGTCACCTGCTCGGCGGCGAAGCTCACCGGCCCGGCCACCCCGGTCGCGCGAATCGCACTGGACACCCCCCTCGGCGACGGCGAGCGCCCCAGCTTCGACCCGATGCTGCACAGCCCACCCGGCGCGCGGCTCTACCCGGAGTGGCTGTCCCGCCTGCGGGAGCCCGCCTACCAGGGCAGCCGCGCCGGCCGCCGCTGATCCTTGCTCCGCAGAACGCTTCGCCACTCGACTAGCCCTGCCCAGGTGCCGCGACCGCGCCGCGCCCATGGTTCCGGCGCGCCAGGATCGACCGGATCCCCGCGTGCTCTTCCCGGGATCAGCCGGTTTCCCGCATGCGGAACGCGGCCTCGGCGACCCGCAGCGGCATGCCGAGCGCGTGGCCACCGCTAGGCGGTGCTCCGCAAGCCGCTCAACGGACTCCGCTGTGGCGCTGCGACCGCGTTGCGCCGGGCAGCGCGCCCGATGTTGCGGCGCGCGAGGATCAGCCGGGTTTCCGCACGCGGAAGGCGGCTTCGCGGCCCGCAGCGGCATCCTGAGCGCACGGCCACCGCCAGGCGGTTCTTCGCTGGTCGCTCTGCCACTCAACGGACCCCGGCCTGGCCGCACTCGCGTCGCGTCGGGCGTCGCGCTTGGCGTTCCGGCGCTGTCTCCTGTCCAGGATCAGCCGGTTTTCCGCATGCGGAACGCGGCCTCGGCGACCCGCAGCGGCATGCCGAGCGCGTGGCTGTAGGTGCGCGTCCACGCCAGGCGACGCTCCATCTCCTCGCCCTGCACGGTGCACCGCGAGCCCATCGCCGCCCGGTAGGCCTCGCCGGCGGCGTGCGCGGCGGCTTCGGCCTGGCGGTGCGCCTGCGCGGCCAGCCGCCGTCGCCGGGTCTCGGCGCTCGTCAGGATCTCCTCGGCCAGCCGCTGCGCCCGCGTCAGCAACGCGACCGCCTGCCCGTCCACCGTCGGCACGCCGTCGGACGCGTCGCGGGCCCGCAGCCGCGCGACCTCCGCGCGCAGGCGCGCCGCCTCGCGGTCGCGGGTGGCCAGCTCGTCGGCCAGCCGCCACTGGAAGTCGTGCACGTCGCCGCGGTCGAAACCCCGCCGGTGCCAGGGCGCGCGCCGGAACGGGCGGGCCCGCACGCGGTCCGCGGTCAGCCCGTGCTGCGGACCGGTTCCGGTGTCCGGCGGCGGGAGCAGCACACTCTGCCGTCCCCGGCCGCGCACCTCGGCGTTGGTCATCACCTCGGCGACGACCGCGTAGGCGCTGGTCCAGTCCGCGGCCAGCTCCGGCGTCCACCGCTCGCCGAGGAAGTGCTCGAGCGTGGCCAGCAGCGCCTGCCCGACCAGCGGGTAGTGCTCCGGGCGCACCCCGGCCTCGCGGTGCGCCCGGCCCAGCCCGCGCAGGTAGGGGACCGCGGCGTCAAGGTCGTCCACGTGGGTGACGATCTGCCCGAGCCCGAAGACGAAGCGCTTTCGCTGCGGCGCGAGCGACACCGGGAACAGGTCCCGCAGTGACGGGCGGAGCAGGAACAGCGTGGCGTAGAACCAGAGCGGGACCTCGTCACCGCGCTCGGCGACGGTGGTCCAGCTCGCCCGTAGCCGGGGGATGTCCACGGCGGTTAGCGCGCCTCTCCGGCGATGACCGGGCGGCCCCGGTCGGTGCAGGCCATTTCGCGCTGGTCCTTCCCTTGACGAATGGCAGGAGCCCAGGACCGGCCATTCGCCAAGGGAAGGGTTTCCAGCAGTGGAAAATAGGTTTCAGGAATCGTGGCGGAACCGGTCAGCCCCGGCGGTAGCGCAGCCCGTACCCGTAGGGGAACAGCGGGTCCTGCCCGTCGCCGACGTTGATCGGCTGCTGCGCGGCGCTGCGCATCCACGTCACCGGCAGCTTCCCGGTCGGGTTGTAGTCGCCGAACAGCACGTCGGCGACGCCGCCGCCTTCGGTGCCCGGCAGCCACGACGCCAGCAGCGCGTCCCAGCCGGGCAGTTCCGCGGCGATGTCCAGCGGACGGCCGGACACCAGCACGACCACCACCGGCACCCCGGAATCCTTGAGCCGCTGCAGGGTCGCCAGGTCCTCCGCGTCCAGACCCATGCCCGCCGGCCGGTCGCCCATGAACTCCGCGTACGGCGTCTCGCCGACCACCGCGACCGCGACGTCGTAGCTGTCGTCAATGCCGGCGCCGTCCCGGTTGTAGGTGACCGCGCTGGAGCGCGCCTTGTCGCGGATCCCTTGCAGGATCGTGGTTCCCGGCGTGATCGGTCCGCTCGAGCCCTGCCAGGTGATCGTCCAGCCGCCGCTCTGGTTGCCGATGTCGTCGGCGTTCTTGCCCGCCACGAAGATCTTCTGCCCGTTCTTGCCGAGCGGCAGCACGCCGCCGTCGTTCTTGAGCAGCACCTGCGACTCGCGCACCGCCTGCCGCGCCAGCGCCCGGTGTCCGGCGCTGCCCACGGTGGAGGTGTAGCGCCGGTCGGTGAAGGGCCGCTCGAACAGCCCGAGCTGGAACTTCTTGGTCAGGATGCGGCGGTTGGCGTCGTCGATGCGGCTCATCGGCACCCGGCCCGCCTGCACCTCGGCCCGCAGCGTGTCGATGAACTTCACGTAGTCGTAGGGCACCATCACCATGTCCACGCCCGCGTTGATCGAGGCCCGGACCTCCTCGGCGGTGAAGCCCTCCTGGCCGTCGATCTTGTCGATGCCCTGCCAGTCGGACACGACGAACCCGGAGAAGCCCAGCTCGCCCTTGAGCACATCGGTGATCAGGTAGCGGTTGGCGTGCATCTTCACGCCGTTCCAGCTGCTGAAGGAGATCATCACCGACCCGACCCCGCGCTGGACCGCGGCGCGGAACGGCGCCAGGTGGATGGCCCGCAACTGCTGCTCGGTGAGCTCGGTGTCGCCCTGGTCCACACCACCGGTCGTGCCGCCGTCGCCGACGTAGTGCTTGGCGGTGGCCAGGACCGATCCCTTGTCGGACAACGACCTGCCCTGCAGGCCGTCGATGATCGTGGTCATCGACGAGGCCAGTTCCGGGGTCTCGCCGAAGGACTCGTAGGTGCGGCCCCAGCGGTCGTTGCGGGCCACGCACAGGCACGGCGCGAAGTCCCAGTCCACGCCGGTGCCCGACACCTCTTCGGCGACGGCGTCGCCGATGCGGCCCACCAGCTTCGGGTCGCGGGTCGCGCCGAGACCGATGTTGTGCGGGAAGATCGTCGCGCCGTAGACGTTGTTGTGGCCGTGCACCGCGTCCACGCCGTAGATGATGGGGATGCGCAGGGGAGAGGTCAGCGCGGCGCGCTGGAACCCGTCGTACATGTCGGCCCAGGACTGGGCGGTGTTCGGCGTGGGCACCGAGCCACCGCCGGACAGCAGCGACCCGAGCCGGTGGGTCGCGATGTCGGCGGGGTCGGTGATGGCGCCGCGCTCGGCCTGGGTCATCTGGCCGAGCTTGTCGTCCAGGCTCATGCGGGACAGCAGGTCGGCCACCCGCACCGGGACCGGTTTGCCCGCGTCGAGGTAGGCGGGGCGGTGCTGGACGGGCGCCGCCGACACCGTGGTCGCGCCGGAGACGAGCGCGACGGTGGCGGCGAGCGCGGCGAAGAGGGTTTTCCGGCGAACAGATCGGGGTCTCATCCGTGGTCCTCCTTGACACATCGGATTTGTTGCCGTGGGCAACTTAAGCGCGCTGCTGTAACCTAGCCCACACTTCCGGGACAGGTCCAGACCTCTGTTCGGCCTACGACTTCCGTCGGTAGGTTGGGTTGCATGGCAAGGCCGAACAGCACCGTCGTCGTGCTCGCCGGGGCAGGCGCGGACAAGGTCATGGCCGGGCTCGACGGGCTGGCCAACGTGCACGTGGCGGCGTCGGCGGACGCGGGCGCCCTGGTGTCGCACGCCGCGTACGTGGTGCACGACCGGGACCCGCTCGCCGGGGTCGCGCAGGCATGGGCAGGGTTCTTCGACCGGCAGGCTCCCGCCGGCGCACTGGAGGTCGCGATCGAAAGCGCGGTCGCCGACCTCCGCCGCGGCGTCACGCTGCTGCCCGACTACTACGTCGTGCTCGACCCGGAATCCCTGCCGCCCACGGGGAAGCACTGGTGGCTGGGCGTGCTCGCGGGCGCCGCGCCCAGCCGGGTCGTCCCGGCCGCGCCGACGGCGTCCGCGGTGCGGGAAGCGCTCTCCCGGCTGCCGTCGGGCCGGTGGTGGCCCGACGACGTGGAGACCTGGCTACGCGACCTGGTCCGCGTGGTGCCGGACCAGGTCGGCCTGCCCCGGCCCGCTCAGGCCTGAAGACCCCAGTCGCGGATCACGGCTTCGGTGTCCGCGCCCGGCGTGGGCGGCGCCGACGGCTCGCCGCTGGGCGTCCGGGAGAACCGCGGCGCGGGAGCGGCCTGGGTCGCGCCGTTGATGTCCCGCACGGAGCCCCGCGCGCTCAGGTGCTCGTTCTCCGCCGCCTCGGCGAAGGACAGCACCGGTGTCACACACGCGTCCGTCTCGGCGAACACCGCCGTCCACTCGTCGCGGGTGCGGGAGGCGATGACCTCGGTGAACCGCTCCCGCAGCTTCGGCCACCCGGAGCGGTCGCCCTGCGCGGGCAGGTCCTCACCGTCCAGGCCGAGGCCCTTGAGCAGCTCGGCGTAGAACTGCGACTCCAGCGCCCCCACCGCGATGTACCCGCCGTCGGCGCACCGGTAGGTGTCGTAGAACGGGCAGCCGGTGTCCAGCAGGTTCGTGCCCGGCTCGTCGGCCCACGCGCCCTGCGCCCGCAGCGCCCACACCATCTGCAGCAGCACGCTCGCGCCGTCGACCATCGCCGCGTCCACCACCTGGCCCCGACCGGAACTGGCGCGCTCCACCAGGGCCGCCAGCACCCCGGTGACCAGGAACATCGAGCCGCCGCCGAAGTCGCCGACCAGGTTCAGCGCCGGGATCGGCTTGCCGCCGGTGTCGCGGACCGCGTGCAGCGCGCCGGTCAGGGAGATGTAGTTGATGTCGTGCCCGGCCCGCTTCGCCATCGGGCCGTCCTGGCCCCAGCCGGTCATCCGGCCGTAGACCAGGCGCGGGTTGCGGGCGAAGCAGTCCTCCGGGCCGACCCCGAGCCGCTCGGCCACGCCCGGCCGAAAACCCTCCAGCAGCACGTCCGCCTTCTCGACCAGCTGCTCCACCAGCCGCTTGCCCTCGGGGGTCTTCAGATCGGCCGCGATCGAGCGGCGGCCGCGCAGCACGTGGTCCCGCGCCTCCGGCGGCAGCACCTGCAGGCCACCCGAGGGCCGCTCGACGCGCACCACGTCCGCGCCCAGGTCGGCGAGGATCATCGCCGCGTGCGGTCCAGGGCCGATGCCCGCCAGTTCCAGCACCTTGATCCCCGCCAGCGGCCCCATCGGCACTGCTCCCCACTCGTCGTCGTGCAAGTGCCCCGGATTGTGCCAGGCGCGGGCGCGCGGCGGATGTGGCGCATTCCACCGCACTACACGGACCGCTCACGAAACCAGGCGCATCATGGAGTCAGGGCGCTCGCGCCGGGGCGCCGCCGTGGTGAGGGAGCTGCCAATGCCCTACCAAGACCTGGGAGCGTTCATCTGGCCCATCATGGTGCTGATCTGGGTGCTGGCCGCCTCCTACTCGCGCGCCGCGATGCACCACCGCTGGCAGACCCGCGCCCACCCCGCACCCGCCCGTCCACCCGGACGATCCATCGACGCCCCCGACGCGGCCGCGTCGCTGCGCGTGCTGTGGGACGCCGCGCGCGAGCGGTACGCCCGGATCGCGGGGGAGTACGGCGACTACGAGTCCGACCCCAAGCAGGTGCTGCGCCGGCCCGCGCTGGCCGACCCGGCGGTGCCCTCGACCAGCCGGTTCATCGACGCCTTCCACGAGGCGATGGCCCTGCACACCGAGACCTACCCGCCCACCGACCTGGCCCGCAAGTACGTGGAGGCCACCGAAACCGCCGAAAAGGCCTGGACAGCGGCCTGCGAGGCGGCCGACAAGCTGCGCGCATCCCGGTTCACCACCGACGAGCGGGCGCTGATCAACCAGGGCATCAAACTGCTCGAACTCGCCGAGGGCGCGGCCACCCCCGCGGAGCAGGAAGCCGCCTTCGCCGCCGCGCGGCAGGTGCTCGCCAAACTCGAACGCAGCGCAGGCACCCGCCTCGACTGGCGCGTGCCACGCCCCGCGCGCCAGACCATCGACCGGCTCGGCAGGCCGCCCCTGCCCCCGGCATGAATGTGGCCCGGTCCGACGAGAACCCCGGCCGCGCACGAGGCTGCCGCCCTCGCTGAGGGCCACGCCCGGCTCCGCCCGCGAAGCACCCCCGGCCGGTCGGCGGGGCTTCCGGTCCAGCAGGGTCGGATGACGGAAGGTCACGGCGCGAGGCGCGCCCAGCGAGGTCCGCTCGGCAGGCCCCCGCCGTGAAGGAGGGCAAGTCCCGCTGTCGCCCCGGCGGCTGCCGGTCCACAACCCCGGCGTGAGAGGGGCGCGGCGCGCCGAATGCCGTTCAGCGGGCACCACCCGGCGGCATCTCGCCGAGCTCGGCCCGCCACGCGCGGCTCCACGGAGGGCGAGCCGCCGCTACAGACCGCCGCCGGTCCACCACCGCGGACATGACGAAGGGCCCGGCGCACGCCGGGCCCTCCACCAACCAGTACCTGCTACCGGCGAGCCTTCGCGGTCTCCCTGTTGTTGGCCTTCTCGATCGCCTTGACCAGCTCGTTCTTGTTCATCGACGAGCGGCCCTTGATGTCCAGCTTCTTGGCCACGTCGTACAGGTGCTGCTTGCTGGCCGAGGCGTCCACACCACCGGCGGTCTTGGTCGCCTTGCGCCCCGCGCCCCGGGCGGCCTGCTTGTCCGACGGGCCCTTGCGGCCCTTCTCCTCCCAGTGGTCGCCGACCTTCTCGAACGAGTGCTTCAGCGACGCGTACGCCGTCTGGTGCGCGCGCCGCCCCTCGCCGTAGGTCTCCACCGCCGAGTCGTGGGTCTTCACCCACGTGTCCTGCGCCTTCTTCGACGACCGCTTCAGCGTGCTGGGCAGGGCTTCACGTCCAGGCATCGGAGCACCTCCTGTCGCCTCTCGTGCCTGCCCCACGGCTTCCCGGTACGGCCGTACGTCAAACTTCGCCGTCCTCGACCCGCATCGCCTGCTGCTCGGCGCCCCCGGCGGGCCGCTGACGGCCCCGGTCCTCACCGATCTCGGTGCCCTCGGCGTCGACCAGCTCGTTGGACCGGTCCGGCGCCGACACCTGCTCGGCCGCGGCCTCGGAGTCCGGCTCGACCGCCCGGTCCGGGTCGCGCACCCGCCAGCTCACCGGGTCCTCCAGCGGCTTCGGCTCGGCGTCCAGCTCCAGGTTCTCCTGCTGCTCCGACGCTGGCTCCTGCGGCATGTTCCCTCCTCAGCCCGGCATCGTCTCGCCGCCGAGCGCGGCGAGCACCTCACCGGTGTAGTACGACGACAACTGGTTCGACGCGAAGAACACGAACGACGGCGCCAGCTCGTCCGGCTGCGCCGCCCGCCCCATCGGCACCTGCTGCCCGAACTTCTCCACGTGCTCCGGCGACATCGTCGCCGGGATCAGCGGTGTCCACACCGGACCCGGCGCGACCGCGTTGATCCGCACGCCCCGGTCGGCCAGCGCCTGCGCCATCGCGTAGGTCCACGCGATCACCGCGCCCTTGGTGGCCGAGTAGTCGATCAGGGACTTGTTGCCGCGCAACCCGTTCACCGACGCGGTGTTCACGATCGACGAGCCCTCGCCCAGGTGCGGCAGCGCCGCGTGCGTCACCCGGAAGTAGCTGTGGATGTTCACGTCGAACGTGCGCGTCCACTGCTCGTCGGTCAGATCCTCGGGGGAGTCCAGCTCCTGCTGCGTGGCCACGTTGTTGACCAGGACCTCCAGCCCGCCGAACTCCCGCACCGTCTCGTCCACGACCTTCCGGCACTGCTCGCGCGAGCCGAGGTCGCCGGGCAGCAGCAGGCAGCGGCGGCCCTCCTTGCGCACCAGTTCCGCGGTCTCCTCCGCGTCGTCGTGCTCGTCCAGGTAGGCGATCGCCACGTCGGCGCCCTCCTTGGCGAACGCGATCGCGACCGCGCGCCCGATGCCGGAGTCACCACCGGTCACCAGCGCCCGCTTGTCCCGCAGCAACCCGCGCCCGGTGTAGTCCGCCATCCGGTCCCGCGGCCGCGGCTCCATCTCGTCCGTCACGCCGGGCGGTTCCTGTTGCTGACGTGGCTGTCCCATGCGCACACTCCTTCCTCACCTGCCCCGAGGTGTCCCCGCTCCCGGCGGCACCAAACGCGACGGTTCGCGCCCACGCGCGCCGGGTATCCGCGTCCGCATGAACTCGCCAGCGAGCAAGGGCCTGCGCGTCGTCGTCACCGGCGCCAGCGGCAACGTGGGCACCAGCACCGTCGAGGCGCTCAGCCGCGACCCCGCCGTGGCCTCGATCCTCGGCGTGGTCCGCCGCGAACCGGAGTGGCGCGTGCCGAAGCTGGAGTGGCGCACCGCCGACCTGGCCGAGGACCAGATCGCCCACCTGGTGCGCGGCGCCGACGTGGTGATCCACCTGTCGTGGCTGTTCCAGCCCACCCACGACCCGGCGCTGACCTGGCGGTCCAACGTGCTCGGCGCGATCCGCGTGTTCGAGGCCGTGGCCAGGGAGAACGTGCCCGCGGTGGTGTACTCCTCGTCGGTGGGGGCCTACTCGCCGGGCCCGAAGGACAGCCCGGTCACCGAGAGCTGGCCCACCCACGGGTGGCCCGCGGCCGCCTACCCGCGGGAGAAGGCCTACCTGGAGCGCTACCTCGACGGGTTCGAGAAGGCCAACCCCGGCGTGCGGGTGGTGCGGCTGCGCCCGGCGTTCATTTTCAAATGGGAGGCCGCCTCCGCCCAGCGGCGGTTGTTCGCGGGCCCGTTCCTCCCCGGCAGCCTCGCCCGGCCGTCGCTGATCCCGGTCGTCCCGGACATCCCGGGTCTGCGCGTGCAGGCGGTGCACTCCGCCGACATCGGCGAGGCGTTCCGCCTGGCCGCGATGAAGGACGTGCGCGGGGCGTTCAACATCGCCGCCGACCCGGTCGTCGACGCCAAGGCACTGGCCCGCCTGCTCGGCGCCCGTACCGTCCCGGTGCCCACGTGGGCGATCCGCGGCGTGGTCGCCGCCGGCTGGTACGCCCACCTGTTGCCGGCCTCACCGGGCCTGCTGGACACCGTCCTGCGGCTGCCGATCATGGACACCACCCGCGCCCGAGACGAGCTCGGCTGGACCCCGCGCCACGACGGCCTGGAAGCGATCGGCGAGTTCCTCGCCGGGCTGCGCGCCGGCGCGGGCATGGCGACGCCGCCGCTGACCCCGGACAACGCCCCGACCCGCATCCAGGAGGTGCGCACCGGCATCGGCAACCGGCCGTGACTCAGCGCCGCAGCTCGTCGATGCGGGCCAGCACCTCGTCGACGAGCGGGCACACCCGCGGCACCAGGTCGGGGCTCCAGGTCTCCTCCGCGTAGTGGCGCGTCCGGTACAGGTCCCGGGCGTGCGCGAGGACCGGACGGTGTACCGCGGGCAGGTGGGCCAGGGCCCAGTCCGCCGCGGCGTCCTTGGGTTTGATCTCCCCGGTGGCGAGGGTCGCCCACACGCGGGCGAGGGTCAGCACGACGTTGCGCGTGTCGCCGGCCAGGTCGGCGACGAGTTCGGGGATGCCCGCCACGCTCGCCCGCACCACGTCCGAATGCGGCACCGGGTCCAGGAGCCGGGCGGGTGGCGGCCCGGCCAGCGGGTGGTCGCCCGCCAGGACCATCGCCAGCACCAGCGCCAGGTCCGGCATCGGTTCCGGCGGGGGAGGCCCGCTCGCCTGAATTTCCTCCCGCAGCCACTCGCCGTAAAGGAAGTCACCCACCGGCGGGAACCGCCACGGGCTGACCTCGGACCGCACCACCACGGTCAGTTCGACCGGCCGCACCGCGGTGGTCAAGCCGGAGATCTCCAGCAGGCCGTCCAGCAGCACGCGCCGCTGCCGCTGGTCCAGGCTCCGCCGCGTGACGGCGAGGACGTCCACGTCGCTGGCCGGGCGGAGACCCCCGAGCACCGCCGAGCCGTGGAGGTACACGCCGAGCAGCTCCGGGCCCGCGACGTCGCGGACGAGCCGGACGGCGCGCTCCAGCTGATCCCCCACAGCGTTGATGATAGGAATGGCGGCGTGAGCATCGAGACCGCGGCCGATGAAGCCGTCACGCTGACCAGCGACCTGATCCGCATCGACACCACCAACACCGGCGATCCGGACACGCTGGTGGGGGAGAAGGCGGCAGCGGAGTTCGTCGCGGAGAAGCTCACCGAGGTCGGCTACGAGATCGAGTACGTGGAGTCCGGCGGGCGCAACCGCCACAACGTCATCACCCGGCTCGCCGGCGCCGACCCCAGCCGCGGGGCGCTGCTCGTCCACGGCCACCTCGACGTCGTCCCCGCGGACGCCTCCGAGTGGTCCGTGCACCCCTTCTCCGGCGCCATCCAGGACGGCTACGTGTGGGGCCGCGGCGCCGTCGACATGAAGGACATGCTCGGCATCATGCTGGCGCTGGCCCGCCACTACAAGCGCGAGAACATCGTCCCGCCGCGCGACATCATCTTCGCCTTCCTCGCCGACGAAGAGGCCGGCGGCAAGTACGGCGCCCAGTGGCTCGTGGACAACCGCCCCGACCTGTTCGAAGGCGCCACCGAGGCGATCAGCGAGGTCGGCGGCTTCTCCATCAGCCTCAAGGACGACGTCCGCACCTACGTGGTGGAGACCGCGGAGAAGGGCATCCGCTGGATGAAGCTGCGCGTGCGCGGCACCGCCGGGCACGGCTCGATGATCCACCACGACAACGCCGTCACCAAGCTCGCCGCCGCCGTCGCGCGGCTCGGGCAGCACCGGTTCCCGCTCGTGCTCACCGACTCCGTGCGCGAGTTCCTCGCCGGCGTCACCGAGATCACCGGCTGGGACTTCCCCGAGGACGACATCGACGGCGCGGTCGCCAAGCTCGGCAACATCTCCCGCATGATCGGCGCGACCCTGCGCGACACCGCCAACCCGACGATGCTCACCGCCGGCTACAAGTCCAACGTCATCCCCTCGGTCGCCGAAGCCGCCGTGGACTGCCGCATCCTGCCCGGCCGCATGGAGGCCTTCGACCGCGAGCTCGACGAGATCCTCGGCCCGGACATCGAGAAGGAGTGGATGGAGCTGCCGCCGGTCGAGACCACCTTCGACGGCGCGCTCGTCGACGCCATGACCGCCTCGATCACCGCCGAGGACCCGGGCGCGAAGGTGCTGCCCTACATGCTCTCCGGCGGCACCGACGCCAAGTCCTTCCAGACGCTGGGCATCCGCAACTTCGGGTTCGTGCCCCTCCAGCTGCCCGCCGACCTGGACTTCTCCGGGCTGTTCCACGGCGTGGACGAGCGGGTGCCGGTCGACGCGCTCAAGTTCGGCACCCGCGTGCTGGACCGGTTCTTCCGCGCCTCGTGACCAGCGCGGCGCAGCTCCGCAAAACGGCGCGGTCCCTGCCGGAAACCACGGAGGACGGCGGCGCCTTCACCGTGGGCGGCGCGGTGTTCGCCGCGCTGGTGGACAAGCAGGTGACGCTGCGGCTGCCCGCGTCCGAGGTGGACGAGCTGCTGGCAGCGCACCCGACGGCCGCCCGGGACAGCGGCGGGGTGCGGGTGCCGCTGGCCGACATCGACGGCCGGCAGCTCAACCACTGGGTGTGGCGCGCCTGGCTGGCGCACGCCCCGGAACACCTCGCGCGCACGGCCACCGCGGCGGTGGCGGGCGAGAGCGGCGACCTGCCGCGGGCCATCGGCCGCCCCGCCACCCGCGCGCTGGGCAACGCCGGGATCACCACGCTCGACCAGGTCGCCGCCATGACGGAGGCCGAGCTGCTCGCCCTGCACGGCATGGGCCCCAAAGCCGTGCGCATCCTCCGCGAAGCGCTCGCGGAGACGGGCCGCTCACTCGCCGGCTAGGTCCCGACCGCGCGGGGCCCGGCTTCCGCGCGCGCCGCGCCGGCCCAGATCAGCGCGGCGACCCAGCCGATGAGGGACCACCCCGCCAGGAGGGTGCACACCGCGATCGGCCGGACGTCGGCCACACCGCGGCGGCGGGCGAGCAACACCGGCGCGAACCACACCGGGACGCATGTGACCAGCGCGACGATGCCCAGCAGCACCACCAGCGCCACGCCCATCCCGGCGAAGACCGCCAGCAACGCCACGGCCACCGCGACCCCGGCGCAGGCGGCGGTCACGACACGGACAACGGGCGAGGAGGACATGCTGCTCCTTCCAAGGGGCAGCACTGAGATCGACACGAGGGCCCCACCCGTTACCGCTCTTCGCGCGTAGCGCATCCGTCGAGGGGGCGGCTCTGGGCCCGACGCCCAGCTGCGGGCGCCGCTCGGGTCAGATCAGGACCTCGGGCAGGGCGGTGGCCGGCTGCCGCTTGCGGCGCAGCCACACCCGCCGGGTGCCGTCGGAGTAGAGCCGGACCGTCGAGAGCTCCCACCCGCCGTACTCGGCGTTGATGGACAGCTGCGTGGCCGCGGCCCGCCGGGAGACGCCGGGTGGCAACTGCAACCGGCGGTACTCCCAGTCCTCGTCGACCACCGCCTCCTGGTGCTTCATGGCTGGATCACCTGGACCCCTTCTCCCGCCGCGGAGCCGACGACCACCCGCCCGCTCCGCTCCTCGACGGTAACCGAATCCGGCTGCCGGACCGTCGGGAAACGGTACTTCTCGACCGGTTCGCCGCCGCGCACGTCGAACCCGACGACCTCGTTGCGCTCGGTGAGCGTCACCCACGCCAGCGCGCGCTGCGCGTCGTAGGCGAGGCCGTACGCCCCGCCGGGAACCGGGTACCGCTGCCGCAGCAACAGCGGGCCGGTGGAGAACGCCAGGAGGGCACCGGCGCGGGTGTCGACCACGAGCACCCGCCCGAAGGAGTCCGCGACCGCGTTGGTGGCACCGTCCCCGGCGCGCAGGCCCTCGGCGATCGTGCCGCCGTCCACGTCCACCGAGAACACGGCGGTGCGCAACTCGTCCAGCACGACGGTGTTCCCGCCGGCCTGCAGCACGTCGTCGGCGCTGTAGAGCTGGCCCTCGATCGTCTTGGTCAGCCGGTCGCCGGTGAACACGTCCACGGCCTTGCGGTCCCGCACCGCGACCACCGTCCGGTCGCCCTCGACCACCGCGCCGGACGGCTGCCCGGCCACGGCCAGGGTGCTCACCTCGCCGCCGGGCAAGGCGATCCGGGCCACCTGCCCGGCCGCGGGCAGCGTGGCCAGCAGCACCCCGCCGGACACGCGCAGGTGCTCGACCCGCCCGGCGACCGGCACCCGCATCGGCGCGGCCGCCAGGTCAGCGGCCTGGTACAGCAGCACGGCGTCCGGCACGGCGACGGCCAGCGTCCCGGTGGCCGGGTCGGCGGCCAGCGCGGTGACCTCGGGGGAGCCGATCACGGTGCCCGCGGGGGCGGCGGCAGGCTGGGGCGACACGGGCGCCGTCGCCGCGACCGGGTCGGCCACGACCTGCAGCGTGTCGGTGGAGTCACCGGACTTCGACGAGCACCCGCTCAGCACCAGGGCGCAGACCAGCACGACACCGGTCCCGACGGTGGCGGAGGAGCGCACAAGACCTCCGGATCGCATTCCTCTGTTGCCTCCAGCATCCCCTGAAAACCCCGCCGCGTCACGTGCCATCCACCCCACGGTCACTTCGTGCCCCGCTCGGGGTAACCGAACTCGACCGCGCTGACGTCGTCCAGCGCCGAGGAGATCGCGACCGGCAGGGCGATCTCCTCCGCCGCCAGTGACCCGGTCAGCTGCCCGGTGTCGCGCGCCCCGACCACCGGCGCGACCACGCCGGGCCGGTCCCGCACCCACGCCAGCGCCACCACCAGCGGCGACACCCCCAGCCCGTCGGCCGCGGTGGCGACCGCCTCGACGATCCGCGCCGCCCGCTCGGTGCGGTGCTGCTCGACGTAGCCGGCGTACTCGGCCGACGCGCCCCGGGAGTCGGCCGGCGTGCCGTGGCGGTACTTGCCGGTCAGCACCCCGCGGCCCAGCGGCGCCCACGGCAGCACGCCGAGCCCGTGGTGGCGGGCCGCCGGGACCAGCTCGCGCTCCACCCCACGCTCCACCAGCGAGTACTCGGCCTGCGTCGCGACGAGCCCGGCCGGCCGGGCCGCCGCGGCCGAGGCCAGCTGCCAGCCCGCGTAGTTGCACACCCCGGTGTAGCGGACCTTGCCCGAGGTCACCGCGTGGTCCAGCGCCGACAGCGTCTCCTCCAGCGGCACCGAGTCGTCCCACGCGTGCAGCTGCCACAGGTCCAGGTGGTCCACGCCGAGCCGCCGCAGCGACCCCTCCAACGCGGACAACAACGCGCCGCGGGAGGCGCCACCGCCGAACGGCCCGTCGGTGCGCCGGGCGACGGCCTTGGTCGCCACGACGATCTCGTCACGCGGCACCAGGTCGCCCAGCAGGCCCCCGAGGATCCGCTCGCTCTCGCCGCCGGAGTAGATGTCGGCGGTGTCCACGAGCGTCCCGCCCGCCTCGACGAACGCGACGAGCTGGCTGGCCGCCTCGTCGGCGTCGGTCTCCGCGCCCCAGGACATCGTGCCGAGCGCCATCCGGGAGACCCGCAACCCCGACCTGCCCAGCTGTCGCTTCTGCATGCACAGAGAGTAGCTGCGGCGCGGAGCGCCACCGTTGAGGGTGGCGGCGGGCGACGGGCGGGCGTAACGAAAGTACTGTAAAGAACTTGACGAAGGCGGCTCATCGAGTGATCCGCGCCGCCGATAGCCTCTCCCACCGTGCGAACGCGACTGATTTCCCCGAAGGCCCGGTGAGCATGGGCTGGTTCGAAGCACTCGTCCTCGGCCTGGTCCAGGGCCTGACCGAGTTCCTCCCCATCTCCTCCAGCGCCCACCTGCGCATCACCGCGGCGCTCGCCGGCTGGGACGACCCCGGCGCGGCGTTCACCGCGGTCACCCAGATCGGCACCGAGCTGGCGGTCATCCTCTACTTCTCGAAGAAGATCGGCCGCGTCCTGGCCGCCTGGTGGCGCTCGCTCTACCAGCGGGAGGCGCGCCACGACCCGGACGCCCGCCTCGGCTGGCTGATCATCGTCGGGTCGCTGCCGATCGCGGTGCTCGGCCTGCTGTTCCAGGACGCCATCGACAGCGCGTTCCGCGACCTGCGGCTCACCGCGACGACGCTGATCGGGTTCGGCATCCTGCTGCTCATCGCCGACCGGGTGGGCCGCCAGTACCGGACGCTGGACCACCTCACCGTCCCGCACGGTCTCGGCTACGGCTTCGCCCAGGCCATGGCGCTCATCCCCGGCGTGTCCCGCTCCGGCGGCACCGTCACCGCGGGCCTGTTCCTCGGCTACACGCGCGCCGACGCCACCGAGTACGCGTTCCTGCTGGCCGTGCCCGCGGTCTTCGCCTCCGGCCTGTACAAGCTCACCGACATCGGTGGCGAGCACAGCCCGCAGTGGGGGCCGACGATCCTGGCCACCCTGGTCGCCTTCGGCGTCGGCTACCTGGTGATCGCGTGGCTGATGAACTTCATCAAGACCAAGAGCTACGTGCCGTTCGTGATCTACCGGATCGCGCTCGGCGTGCTGCTCATCGTGCTGGTCGCCACCGGCGTCCTTGATCCGAACGCGGGTCCCGCCATGTAGGTTGGCGGCGTGGCTACCGTGATCCTGCTCCGGCACGGCCGCTCGACCGCGAACGGGTCGGGCGTGCTGGCCGGGCGGACCCCCAAGGTCGGGCTCGACGACACCGGCCGCGCGCAGGCTCAGGCGCTCGTGGAGCGGCTGGCCGGCGTGCCGCTGGCCGAGGTCGTGTGCTCGCCGATGCTACGCTGCAAGAACACGGTGGCCCCGCTCGTCGCCGAGCGGGGCCTCACCCGCACCGTCGAACCGCGCCTGTCCGAAGTGGACTACGGCGAGTGGACCGGCCGCGAGCTGAAGGACCTGGTCAAGGAACCGCTGTGGCGGGTCGTGCAGGCCCACCCCTCGGCCGCGGTGTTCCCCGGCGGTGAGGGCCTGGCAGGCATGCAGGCGCGCGCGGTCGCCGCGGTGCGCGAGCACGACGCGCGGATCACCGCCGAGCACGGCGACCACGCCGTCTGGCTGCTGTGCAGCCACGGCGACGTGCTCAAGTCCATCCTGGCCGACGCGCTGGGGCAGCACCTGGACGCGTTCCAGCGGATCGTGGTCGACCCGGCGTCGATCTCCGTGGTCCGTTACACCGAGGTGCGCCCGTTCGTGGTGCGCGTCAACGACCACAGTGCGGATCTGGCCGGGGTGGTGCCGCCGGCGCCGAAGCGCGGTAGGAAGAAGAAGACGTCCTCCGACGCGGAGATCGGAGGGTCGACAGGACAGAAGGGCCGCGCTGGATGACACCGGACAACCCGTTCTCGCAGGCGAGCGACCTGCCCTACGGTCTGCCCCCGTTCGACCGGATCGCCGACGAGCACTTCGGCCCGGCGTTCGCGGCCGGCCTGGCCGAGCACGCCGCGGAGATCGAGGCCATCGCAGGCAACCCGGAGCCGGCGACGTTCGAGAACACGATCGTGGCGCTGGACACCTCGGGCCGCCTGCTGCAGCGCGTCTCGTCGGTGTTCTTCAACCTCACCTCCTCCGACACCAACCCGGCGCGGCAGGAGCTGCAGGCCGAGATCGCGCCGAAGCTGGCCGCCCACTCCGACGCCATCCACCTGAACCCGCGGCTGTTCGCCCGCGTCAAGGACCTCTACGACCGGCGCGACCAGCTGGGGCTGGACGAGGAGTCGGCGTGGCTGCTGGAGCGCACCTACACCGACTTCCAGCGCGCCGGCGCCGGGCTCGACGAGAGCCAGCAGGCCAGGTTGCGGGTGCTCAACGAGGAACTGTCCACGTTGTCCACCCGGTTCCAGGAGAACCTGCTCCGCGACACCAACGACCTGGCCGTGCTGGTCGAGGACGCGGCGGAGCTGGCCGGGCTGTCCGACGGCACGATCGCCGCCGCGCGTGAGGCCGCCGCCTCCCGCGGTGTCGAGGGGTACCTGCTCACGCTGAACCTGCCCACCTCGCAGCCGTTGCTGTCCTCGCTGGAGAGCCGGGCGTTGCGGGAACGGCTGTTCACCGCGTCGATCTCGCGCGGCAACCGTGGCAACGACAACGACAACTCGGCCGTGCTGGCGCGGATCGTGCAGCTGCGCGCCGAGAAGGCCGCCCTGCTCGGCCACCCCAACCACGCGGCGTACGTGATCTCCGACGAGACCGCCCGCACCGCCGAGGCCGCCGTCGGGCTGCTGGAGCGGCTCGCGCCCGTCGCCGTGGCCAACGCCCGCCGCGACGCCGCCGAGCTGCAGACCTACCTCGAGCAGGACCACCCCGGCGCCACGCTCGACCCCTGGGACTGGGCCTTCTACGCCGAACGCGTCCGCAAGGCGAAGTTCGACCTCGACGACGCGACGCTGCGGCCCTACTTCGAGCTGGACCGCGTGGTGCGCGACGGCGTCCTCTACGCGGCGAGCCGGTTGTACGGGCTGAGCTTCACCGAACGCCACGACCTGCCCGTCTACCACCCGGACGTGCGGGTGTTCGAGGTCTTCGACGCCGACGGCAGCCCGCTGGGCCTGTTCCTCGGCGACTACTACACGCGCGACTCCAAGCGCGGCGGCGCGTGGATGAACACCTTCGCCGACCAGTCGCACCTGCTGGGCGAGCGGCCGGTGGTGGTCAACAACCTCAACATCGCCAAGCCGCCCGCCGGTGAGCCGACGCTGCTCACCTTCGACGAGGTCACCACCCTGTTCCACGAGTTCGGGCACGCGCTGCACGCGCTGGTGTCGGACGTGCGCTACCCGAAGTTCTCCGGCACCAACGTGCCGCGGGACTTCGTGGAGTACCCGTCCCAGGTCAACGAGATGTGGATGCTGTGGCCGGAGGTGCTGGCCAACTACGCCAAGCACCACGAGACCGGTGAGCCGCTGCCGCAGCGCCTGGTGGAGCGGCTGGAGGAGTCGGCCCAGTACGGCCAGCCCTTCGCCACCACCGAGTACCTGGCCGCGTCGCTGCTGGACCAGGCCTGGCACGGGCTGGGCACCGAGGACGCGGTCGGCGACGTCGCCTCGTTCGAGGCCGCCGCGCTGGAGAAGGCCGGGGTGGCGGTGCCGGCGATCCCGCCGCGCTACCGCAGCACCTACTTCGCGCACGTGTTCAGCGGCGGCTACTCGGCCGGGTACTACTCCTACATCTGGAGCGAGGTGCTCGACGCCGACACCGTGGAGTGGTTCAAGGAGAACGGCGGTCTCAAGCGCGAGAACGGCGACCACTTCCGGGCCACGCTGCTCTCCCGCGGCGGCGCCGGTGACCCGATGGGCTTCTTCCGCGACTTCCGCGGCCGGGACCCGGAGATCGCGCCGCTCCTGGCGCGCCGCGGCCTGACCGGCGCGTGATGGAGGTCGGGCGGGAGGCGCAGTACGACGTCTTCGCCGAGGAGTTCCTCGACCACGCGCGGGACGGCTTCTACAACGCGCACCTGGACCGGCCGGCGTGCCTGGGCCTGCTCGGGGACGTCGGCGGTCTGCGGGTGCTCGACGCCGCGTGCGGTCCGGGCCTGTACGCGGAGGAGCTGGTGGCGCGGGGCGCGGCGGTGGTCGGCGTGGACATCAGCCCGCAGATGGTCGAGCTGTCCCGGCGCCGCGTCCCGGCCGGGGAGTTCCGCGTGCACGACCTCGCCGAGCCGCTCGACTGGCTGCCGGACGCCTCGGTGGACCGGGTGCTGTTCGCGCTGGCCGTGGAGTACGTCGACGACCGGGTGGCGCTGCTGCGGGAGCTGCGCCGCGTGCTCCGGCCGGACGGGGCGCTGGTGCTGTCCCGGCAGCACCCGTTCGGCGACTGGCTCCGGCACGGCGGCAACTACTTCGAGCCGCGCGTGGTCGAGGAGGTGTGGAGCCGCGGCTGGCGGGTCCGCTACTGGCTCTCCCCGCTGGAGCAGACCTGCGAGGAGCTGCGCGCGGCCGGGTTCCTCGTCGAGCGGCTGCTCGAACCCCGCCCGTCACCCGCGGCTGAGGCGCTCGACGCCGAACGGTTCGAACGCCTCAGCCGCGAGCCGACGGGGTTCCTCGCGATCCGCGCCGTGCCGGACCCCCGTCACTGCTGCCAGGGGGAGAGACCGTGACCGACACACCGACCGTCGACTCGTCCAACACCGATCAGTTCCGCTCCTGGGACGGTGGCAATGGAGCGTTCTGGACCGAGCGCGCCGAACGCTTCGACGAGGGTATGTCCGGCTACCACGGCGAACTGTTGAAGGCGGCCGAAATCCAGCAGGATTCCACGATCCTGGACATCGGATGCGGCAGCGGTCAAGTCACTCGTGACGCGGCCCGCATCGCCCGTGGAGGTTCGGCGCTGGGCGTCGACCTGTCGTCGACGCTGCTGGATCTCGCGCGCGCACTGGCAGCGGAGGAGCGGCTGACCAACGCGGCCTTTGTCCAGGCGGACGCGCAACTCCACGACTTCGGTGAGTCGCGCTTCGACGTCGCTGTCAGCAGGCACGGCACCATGTTCTTCGGCGACCGGCAGGCGGCGTTCGCCAACATCGCACGCGCCATCCAGCCAGGCGGCCGCTTCGTGCAGCTGACGTGGCAGGCGCTCGACCGCAACGAGGGCATCAGGACCTTTCGCACCATCGCGTCCGGGGGCCGTGAGCTTCCACCGCCACCACCCGAGGCTCCGACCCCCTTCTCGCTGAGTGACCCTGATCGAGTGCGTCAGCTGCTCACCGAGGCAGGCTTCGCCGACATCGAGATGACGGACCTGTCCATGCCCATGTACTACGGCCGCGATGTCGAGGACGCGTTCGACTTCATCACCGGCAACTTCGCCGCTGCGCTGCGCCAACTCGACAACGAACGGCGCGCCCACGCCATCGACGCTCTCAGAGCCGACATCGCCGCCCACCTCACCGACCGGGGCGTGCTGTACGGCGCGGCACACTGGCTCATCAACGCCCGGCGCACTTGAACGGACGGCCGACCGGGGGCCCGCCCGCGCGCCTCGTCCGCGGCGGGCCCTCCGGTGGGACGCCCTACCGCGGCGCCTGGAAGCCGCCGATCTCGTGCTCCAGCAGTTCGGCCAGGCGCAGCGGGGTGCGGTCCTCGAACATCGGGCCGATGAGCTGCACCCCCACCGGCAGGCCCTCCGGGGAGCGGCCGGCCGGGATCGCGGTCGCGGGCAGGCCGGGCATCGTCGCCACGCCGGCCCAGACGAGCTGGTCGAAGTACGGGTAGCCGGCGCCGTCGATGTCGATGCGGCGTTCCATCGGGTTCGGGCTGTGATCGTGCGGGAACGCGGGCGTCGGCGTGATCGGGCAGACCACGGCGTCGAACTCGGCGAAGAACTGCCGCCAGCCGTGGCGGTGGAGTTCGCGGCGGTGGTTCGCGGCCAGCCAGTCGTGGTGGCTGAACACCATGGCGCGCAACCGCACGGCGTCGAGGCTGCCGTCGTCCGCGCTCAGCCCGGCCACGCGGGCTCGCAGTTGCTCGTCGTCGATGGGGAACCGCGCGACGGCGCCGGAAATCAGCAACTGCATGTAGAGCGTCGCGGCTTCGGCCAGGTCGGGCAGCAGCCCGCTGTGCCATTCGACGCGGGCGCCGCCGTCGGTGAGCGCGGCGGCCACCCGGTGCACGCCCGCCCGCACCGCGGCCCCGGTCGGGAGGAGCGGATGCTCGTCCAGCACCAGGACCCGGAAGTCGCTCAGCCGCTCGTGACGTGCGGACGGCAGCGCCACCTGGTGCGCCTTGCCGGCCGTCAGCGGGTCCGGGCCGGCCATGACGTCGAGCAGGAGCGCGAGGTCGCGGGCGGTGCGGGCCATCGGACCGACGACGGCGAGGTTGAGGTCGACCGGCAGGGCCGGCCCCGGCGGCGCGACCATGCCGCGCGGCGCCGCCAGCCCGAGCGTCGGCTTGTGCGCGTGAATGCCGCAGAAGTGCGCGGGGGTGCGCAGCGAACCGGCGAGGTCGGAGCCGATGGACAACGGGCCGAACCCGCACGCCAGCGCCGCCGCCGATCCGCCGGAGGACCCGCCCGCCGTGCGGTCGTGGTCCCACGGGTTGCCGGTGGTGCCGTAGATCTCGTTGAAGGTCTGGATGTCCTGCAGTCCCAACGGCACGTTCGTCTTGCCCAGCACCACCGCGCCCGCGGTCTTGAGCCGCGAAACCTGCACCGCGTCGTCGGCGGGCCGGAACTCCCGGTGTTGCGGCATGCCCCAGGTCGTCGGCAACCCGGCCACGTCGTAGGACTCCTTGACCGTCACCGGAATCCCGAGCAGCGGCCGGTCCTCGCCGCGGGCGCGAGCCCGGTCCGCGGCGCGCGCGGCGGCTCGCGCGCGGTCGAAGTCCGGCACGCAGATCGCGTTGACCGCCTTGTCCTCGCGCTCGATGCGGTCGATGGCCTCGTCGGTCAGTTCCACTGAGGACACCGCACCGGCACGCAACGCGGCAGCCAGCTCCTCGGCCGGCTTCAAGCTCCACTCCATGAATCCGACGCTATCCGCGTGCCGGAGAGGGCACAAAATCCCTTCTCCCACAACGAAAAGGTGGGCTGGACGACAACTTACATAAACGATGTATATAAAGATGCTATGCTTCTGCCGTGAGCCGTCAAGACACCGCTCGTGGCGCGGCCGCCGCCATCGGGGCCGCCCTCTACGGCCTGGCCACCAGCGCCGTGAGACGCCTGCCCCGGGACATGAGCCTGACCTCCGCCGCCACCCTGGCCACCCTGGACCGGACCGGCCCGCGGCGCATCACCGATCTGGCCGCGATCGAGGGCGTCACCCAGCCCGCGATGACCGCACTGGTCCGGGTGATGGAGGAGGCCGGCCTGGTCGAGCGGCGGGGCGACGCGGCCGACAAGCGGGTCACGCTGGTGTGCCTGACCGAGGCCGGAGCCTCCTACGTCCGGACGCGGCGCCAGGCGGGCGTCAACGCGTTCGAGCGGTTGATCGGCGAGCTGACCGGCGAGGAGGTCGAAGCGCTGGTGGCGGCCCTTCCGGCGCTGAAGCACCTGGCAGAGCTCGAAAGCCAGGACCGCGAAGGGTCGAAAAAGTGACCGGGCAGGCGAGGTCGCGGTGAAGGCGTTCCCGGCGGCGCGTTCCGAGCCGCGGCTGCTGGTCCCCGCCCTGATGTTCATCGCTCTGGTCGTGGCGGTGGTCGGCAGCCTCGGGACACCGCTCATCACCAGCGTGGCGACCTCGTTCCACGTCTCGCTCGACAGCGCGCAGTGGACGCTGACCGTCGCACTGCTCAGCGGCGCCGTCGCCACGCCCGTCCTGGGCCGGCTCGGAGCCGGCCCGCACCGGCGGGCCACGATCCTCGCCACGCTGGTGATCGTCGTCGCCGGCAGCGCGCTCACCGTGCTGCCGCTGCCGTTCGCGTGCCTGCTGGCCGGGAGGGCGGCCCAGGGCGTCGGCCTCGGGCTCACGGCGCTGATGATGGGCGTGGCCCGGGACCACCTTCCCGAGGAGCGCGGCGCGACCGTGATCGCTCTGATCTCGGTGGTCTCGATCATCGGGGCCGGCGTCGGCTACCCGCTGACCGCACTGCTCGCCGAACTCGGCGGGGTGCGGGCCGCCTACGGCCTCGGCCTGATCGTCACCGCCGCCGCACTCCTGACCGCGTGGCGCTCCATGCCCGAAGCCCCCGCGGGCCGCTCCGCCCGCCTGGACGTGGCGGGCACGATCGTCCTGGCCGCCGCGCTGCTCCTGGTGCTGTTCCTGGCAGGCGAACGGAACCTGTGGAGCCGCCACCTCGCCGTGGCGGCAGGACTCGCCGTCGTCGCGGTGGTGCTGCTCTGCGTCTGGGCCGTCGTCGAGCTGCGCAGCAGGACGCCCCTGGTGGACGTGCGGGCGGTGCGGCACCCGGCGGTCGCCGGGGCGAACCTCGCCATGTTCGTCGGCGGGATCGGCATGTACCTCCTGCTCACCCTCATCACCCGGTACGCGCAGACGCCGCCCGGCGCCGGCTACGGCTTCGGGCTGACGACGTTCGTCGCCGGGCTGGTCCTCATCCCGTTCTCGGTGCTGGGGTTCGTCGCAGGCAAGCTCACGCCGCGGCTGCGCACGCGGATCGCCGACCCCCTGCTCCTGGCCGGCAGCGCCGTCGTGATCGGCGGCGGATTCGCCCTGTTCGCGGCGACCCGGTCGGACCGGGCCGAACTGTTCGCGGCGATGGGCGTGCTCGGTTTCGGCGTCGGCGGCTTCTCGGCCGCGATGCCCGGCGTCATCCTGGCCGTCACCCCCAAGAGCGAGACGTCGAGCGCCATGAGCTTCAACTACGTCGTCCGCAGCGTCGGCTACTCCCTGGGCAGCGCCCTCGGCGGCCTCGTCCTCGCCGCGGGCACCGGCCCCGGCCTCCTCTTCCCCGACGACAGCGCTTACACCACCGCGGCGCTGATCGGCATCGGCGCCATGGCGATCACGACGCTGACCAGCCTCGCACTCGCCCGCCGACGCTCATAAGTCAGAGCACTCATCACAACACTGGAGGTTCCATGCCCAAGGGCTACTGGGTCAGCGTCTACCGCACCGTCTCCGACCCCGAAAAGCTGGCTGCCTACAACAAACTGGCCAGTCCGGCCGTCCGGGCCGCGGGCGGGCGGCCCCTCATCCTCGGCGGCCGGGTCGTCGCGCACGACGCCGGGATCGCCGAGCGCACCGTCCTGGTCGAGTTCGACAGCTTCGAGCAGGCCGTCGCGGCGCGCGAGAGCGCGGCCTACCAGGAGGCGCTGGCCGTCCTCGCCGACGGCGTCGAGCGCGACTTCCGCATCGTCGAGGGCATCGACTAGCCGGAGGTCAGCCCTGGAGCGGCCACACCTCGACCACCCCGTGGGCCACCGCGCACGGGGTCCCGGCCACCATCCGCGTGGCCTCCTCCAGCGTGTCGGCCTCGATGATCGCGAACCCGGCGACCGGCAGGTCCGACCGCAGGAACGGGCCCGGCGTCACCTGGGTCCCGGCCGCGTCGTGGTTGCGCACCTGCACCGGCTCGCCCGCGATCCCCATCTCGACCCCGGCGGCGCGCAACCGGGAGTCGTGCTCGTGGGCGGCCGTCCGCACCTCCTCGGCAGTCCGCTCGTAGCCCGCGCTGTCCCCGTAGCCGATGGTGATGAACTTCCCCATCGGGGCAAGGTAGCGCCGCCCGGTCAGCCGAGCCAGTGCCCGTCGCGCATGAGGGTGCGTCCCGGCAGCTCGTTGGCCTCCCGCCAGGCCTGCACCCGCGTCGGCCGGATCCGGAAGTACTGGTACGGCTGGGTCTCCGCACGCGGGTCGAACCCGGTCCGCGCGGCGAACGCCTCGCACGCCGCCGCGTCCGGCTCGACCGGCTCGGCGACGCCGTCGACGAGGACGACGTCCCGCGTCGGGCCGAGGCCCAGGCGCACCCGGCCGTCGGCCATCAGGTTCCGGCTGGTGAGCGAGTCACGCGGGGTGGCGACGAGCAACGCGGCGCCGTCCCACAGGTAGGACAGCGGGATCAGGTGCACGCCCGCCTCACCGGAAGTCGCCACCCACCGGTCGACGTCGGCCTCCAGCCGGGCGCGGGTGTCGCGCAGCCGCTCGGCGAGCCCGCGGGGCGGATCGATCGCGGTCATGATCACCACGCTGACGCCGGAGGGCCGGCCCCCGTCAGGGAACCGGCCCTCCGCGCACCACCAGGAAAAATCAGATGAGACCGAGCTTCTTCACGGCCTCGCGCTCCTCGGCCAGCTCGTTGACCGACGCGTCGATGCGGCCGCGGGAGAACTCGTTGATCTCCAGGCCCTGGACGATCTCGTACTTGCCGTCCTTGCAGACGACCGGGAACGAGGAGATCAGGCCCTCCGGCACACCGTAGGAACCGTCGGACGGCACGGCCATCGAGGTCCAGTCACCCTCGGGGGTGCCGTTGACCCAGTTGTAGATGTGGTCGATGGCGGCGTTCGCGGCCGACGCGGCCGACGACGCGCCACGGGCCTCGATGATCTCCGCGCCGCGCTTGGCCACGCGCGGGATGAACTCCTCGGCCAGCCACTTCTCGTCGTTGACGGCCTCGGCGGCGTTCTTGCCGGCGACCTCGGCGTGGAAGATGTCCGGGTACTGGCTGGCGGAGTGGTTGCCCCAGATCGTCAGCTTCTTGATCTCGCTGACCGGCGCGTTCAGCTTCTTCGCCAGCTGGGCGACGGCGCGGTTGTGGTCCAGGCGGGTCATGGCGGTGAACCGCTCGGCCGGGACGTCGGGCGCGTGCGACTGCGCGATGAGGGCGTTGGTGTTGGCGGGGTTGCCGACCACCAGGACGCGGATGTCGTCGGCGGCGCCGGCGTTGATCGCCTCACCCTGCGGCTTGAAGATGCCGCCGTTGGCCTCCAGCAGGTCGGCCCGCTCCATGCCCTTGGTGCGCGGGCGCGCGCCCACCAGCAGCGCCACGTTGGCGCCGGCGAAAGCCTGCTTCGCGTCGTCGAAGATGTCGATGCCCGCGAGCAGCGGGAACGCGCCGTCCTCCAGCTCGAGCGCCGTGCCCTCGGCCGCCTTGACCGCCTGCGGGATCTCCAGCAGCCGCAGCTTCACCGGCGTGTCCGGGCCGAGCAGCTGACCGGACGCGATGCGGAACAGCAGCGCGTAGCCGATCTGGCCGGCGGCGCCGGTTACGGTGACGTTGACGGGGGCTTGGGTCATTGCGTACTCCTGCGGACGGAATCTTGGCTTGTGCTGGTGACCCTATCGCCCTCTGCCTGCGCTGACGTGGTGCGTCGCCTCACGTTCTGCTGAACCGATCGAGTCGAATCGGCCACCGGCACCTCGAACGCCCTGCCCAGCGCGACGATCCCGGCCTCCAGGCGGCCCAGGCTGGTGAGCACGGAGCGTGCCTGGGCGTTGTCCGTCTCACGGGTCTCCGGCGCGGCGGTGTTGCGCACCAGCTTCCCGCGCTCGTCGCCGTCGAGGGCGTCGCGCAGCACGTCGACGTTGCGGCTGATCCGCTCGATCACCGCGGTCAGCCGGTCGTCGGCGGGCAGCAGGCCCGGTTCGGAGCGGGCCGCGATCTGCCGCGCCCGGAACGCCAGCCGTTCCAGCGTGCTCATCACGTACCAGCCGTAGTCGCGGCGGCTGGCGAGGCTGATCGGGTGGGTCAGCGGCTCGATCGTGGTGCGCACCTTCTCCACCGAGCGGTCCAGCTCGCGGGAGAGTTCGATCACGTTCACGTTCTCCCGCCCGGACAGCAGCGCCTCCGCGCCGGCCAGGAACTCGCACAGGTCCGTCAGGGCGTCGTCGATGTCGGACACCATCACGGTGCGGGTGCGCACCGGCACCACCAGGACCGCCGCGATCAGGCCCGCGGCCGCGCCGATCGCGGTCTCGGCCACCCGCACCCACAGCACCTCGACGCTGAACGTGCCGAGCAGGCTGTAGAGCAGGCCCAGCATGCAGGTGATGAAGAAGGCCATCAGCAGCTGCGACACCCGCGCCACGTAGACCAGGCAGAACACGCACACCAGGATCAGCACCACCGTGGCGACCGTGTTGCCGGTGACCAGCAGCGCCAGCAGCATCCCGCCGAAGATCCCGCCCAGGGTGCCGGTGACGCGGCGGAACCCCTTCACGAACGTCGCGCCCGCGGTGCTGGTGTTGAGGAACACCACGAACACCGTCAGCACCGCCCAGTACCAGCGGGAGTCGGAGATGAACTCGCCACCGAGCACGGCGAGCCCGCCGCCGACCATCGCCTGGATCGCGCTGCGGGTGCGGTTGTCGTAGGCGAGGACCTTCTTGGGCTCCTCTTCGGTCTCCTCCTCGGGCAGTTCGGTCTCGGCCGAGTAGTCCTTCTCGGCGACGCGCTGCGCGTTGACGTCGGCCAGCGCCAGCTCGGCGATCGCGCGGCGCACCTCGTCGCCGGGTTCGGTGCGCTCGGCGAGCCGGCTGCCGGCGACCAGCATCTTGCTGAACTCCTCGGTGTCGCTGATCACCGGCAGATCGCGGGGATCGCGCTCGATCAGGGAGTCCAGCCGCAGCAGGCTCGCGATCAGGTCGTCGCGGACCGCCTCCGGCAGCGCGCCCTCCTCGGCGGCGCGGCGCACGGTGATCGCGAGCCACTGGCAGGCCAGCTCCACGGCGAGCAGGCGGCGGCGCAGCAGCTGCGTGCCGGTCTCGTCGAACAGGTCGCCGATGGTGTCCTCGATCATCAGGACGGCCTCGTGCAGGCGGGTGTCGGCCTTGCGCAGCTGGTTGATCCGCCACTCGCTGCCGCCGCTGGCCAGGCACGCGGCCGCGGCCCGCACCACGGCGCTGATCCGGGCGCGGAACGCGCGGCGGGCCCGCAGCAGCTCGCCCTCCGGGCGCCGCCGCAGCACCGCGAACCGCATCACGGCGTTCGCGGCGAGCCCGATCGCCAGGGCGAGGATGTACTCGGGCAGCTGGCGCGGGTGGATCGCGAGGAACATCGCGAAGAAGAACATGAAGAACGACAGCGCGCCCATCGCGGTGCCGCGCGGCGCGAACCGCTGCGCGTAGACCGCGAGGAAGATCAGCAGCACGAACAGCACGCTGTCCAGCGGGGGAGCGGTGGCGCCGAACGCGGCGACGGTGAGCGAGGCCGACCCGCACAGCATGACCAGCACGAGCGTGATCGCCTGGTCCTTCGGCGTCTTGTCGTTGACGCTGAACGCCGAGTTCATCGCCGCGATGCTGGCCACCATGATCGTCGGGATCGGACGGCCGAGCAGGAGCAGCACCAGGATCGACAACACGATCCCGCCCACCGCGATCCCGGCCAGCCGCAACCGCACCAGCCCCGGATCGGCGGCGACCAGCCGGTCCTGGGCCACCTTCCACACCCTCATGCACGGCCCCCGAGCAGTTCCCATTCGGTCAGCGCGGTCCGCCGCCCGGTCGCCGCGGTGATCCGCAGCCGGTAGGCACGGTACGTGCCGGGCTCGGCGATGGAGAACGGGCGGGTCTGCCGCCGCCACCGGAACCGCTCGCCGCGACGCTCGTCCAGCCGCACCCACGACTCCCCGTCGGTGGTGCCTTCCAGCACCCAGTCGCGTGGGTCGCCGCCGCGGGCGGCGGAGGTCAGTGTGTAGAGCTCGACCCGCGCCGGTTCGCCGACGGTGCACTCGATCACCGGGGTGCGCGAGCGGAACGTGACTTGGGTGGCGGTGGTGTCGGCGAACAGCGGGGTCACGTCGGTGCCGTCGTCGCAGCTGCCGGTGCCGGTGACGTCGGCCAGCGGCTGCGCGCCCAGCGACGGCGGTGGATCGCCCCAGCCGGTGGGGGTGTCCGTGACGTCGAACGCCAGGTGGCCGGCGGTGATCAGGTCGGCGTGCGGCAGCCAGGTCGAGTGGTGCGGCTTGCCGTCGATCGTCACGCCCCGCACGTAGGGCCCGCGGCCGGGGGCGCTGATCGTCACCGTCCGCCCGTTCTCCAGGCGCAGCCGGGCCCGCTCGAACAGCGGCGCGGTCAGCACGTAACCCGGGTTGCCCGGCGCCAGCGGGTACAGGCCCAGCGCGGCGAGCACGTACCAGGCGGACATCTCGCCGTTGTCCTCGTCGCCCGGGTAGCCCTGCCCGATCTCGCTGCCCAGGTAGCAGCGGGTCAGCACCTCCCGGACGATCGCCTGCGTCTTGGCCGCGGCGCCGGCGTGGCAGTACATCCACGGGATGTGGTGGCTGGGCTGGTTCGAGTGCCCGTACTGGCCGAGCCGGACGTCCCGCGCCTCGGTCATCTCGTGGATGATCCCGCCGTAGGACCCCGGGACGCGGCCCGTCTCCGGGGTGGCGAAGAACATGTCCAGTTTGGACTCCAGCCCCGCGGGGCCGCCGAGCAGCGCGGCCAGGCCTGCGCCGTCGTGCGGCACGGAGAACACGGTGTTCCAGGCGTTGGTCTCGGGCTGGTCGAAGCCCCACCGGGCCGGGTCGTGGTGCTCCGGCGCCCAGCGCCACCGGCCGTCGTGGTGACGGCCCTGGAAGAACCCGGTGGCCGGGTCGAAGTGGTTGACGTACTGCGCGGCGCGCTGCCGGAAGTAGCGGGCGTCGTCGGTGTGCCCCAGCTCCTCGGCGAGCGCGGCGAGGCCGAAGTCGTTGAGGCAGCTCTCCAGCGCCCAGGACAGGCCCTCGTGCGTGGTCAGCGGCGTGAAGCCGAGGAAGATCGACTCCCGCAGGCCCTGCCGCCCGACGCCGCGGCCGGGCGGGGTGACGGTCGCGTTGCGCAGCGCGGCGTCGTAGGCGGCGTGCACGTCGAAGTTCCGCACGCCTCTGCGGTAGGCGTCGGCGAAGGCGACGTCGGAGCTGGTGCCGGTCATCAGGTTCGCGTAGCCGGGGGAGGACCAGCGCGCGATCCAGCCGCCCTCGCGGAACTGCTGCACGAACCCCTCGATCAGCTCCCCGCAGCGTCGCGGCGCCAGCAACGCGAGCGCGGGCCACACCGTGCGGTAGGTGTCCCAGAAGCCGTGGTTGACCGACATCGGGCCGTCCACGACCTTCGCCCCGGTCCGGGTGCGGGTGCTCGGCCACCAGCGGCGCCACACCGGGCTGGCGTGCCGGACTCCGCGCGGGGTCTGTTCGTGGGCCGAGTTCGGGTACAGGAACAGCCGGTACAGGCCGGAGTAGAAGGTGGTCAGCTCGTCCGGGGTGGCGCCGTCGATCTCGACCCGGCCGAGCACCTCCTGCCACGCCGCCCGCGCCCGCTCGCGGACCTGCTCGAACGTGGTGCCTGCCGGGATCTCCTGCTCGAGGTTGCGGCGCGCCTGCTCCAGGCTGATCAGGGAGGTCGCGATCCGCAGCTCGACCTTCGGTGTGTCGAAGGACAGGTAGCCGGTGTTGGGCCAGCGCAGGCGGCGGCCGCCTGTGGCCGCCCGGTCGAAGGTGCCGTACACGAACATCCGGCGCGCGCCGACGGACAGGCGGCTGCGTGCCCACGTGTGCCCGGTGACCACCCCGCGCGCCGGGTCGACGCGGAGGCCACCGCGCCGGTTGACGTTGTCGAACAGCACCCACCCGCCCTCGCCGGGGAAGCTGAAGCGGATGAGCGCGGCGTGGTCGGTGGGTGCGAGGTCGACGGTGATGCCGTTGTCGAAGCGCACCCCGTAGTGGTGCGGCCGGTCGGTCTCGTTGTCGTGGGAGAACGCCAGCGCCCGCGCCTTCCGGTCCGCGGTGACCGGACCGATTCCCGGCAGGAATTGGAAGGGGTGCCGGTCGCCCATCCACGGGCTCGGCTGGTGGCTGACCGCGAAGGCCTGCAGCTCGGGCCGGTTCTGTGCGTTGTTGCGCCGGTGGTACTCGTACAGCCAGTCGAGTGACCCGGCGTCGGTCACCGGGGTCCAGAAGTTGAAGCCGTGCGGCATCGCGGTGGCCGGGAAGGTGTTGCCGCGGGAGAACTCGTTGCTGGAGTGGGTGCCGCGCGTGGTGCGCACCCAGTCGACCGGGTCCCGCGGGCCTTCGGGTGGCGCGCCGGCGATCGCGACGTCGTCGACCCAGCCCGACACCGGCTCACCCGGCGACGGCTCGGCGAGCAACACGACGGCCCGAGCCCGGCGGCCCGCGGCCTCGCCGAGCGGGTGGCGCACGAGGTTCCACTGGTCGAGGTAGAGGGTCTTGGACTCGCCCGCGTCGAGCGCCGACCCCCCGATCAGGGTGCCGTCGTCCAGCTCGACGGCCAGTGCGACGAAGGTGCTGCGCCAGCTCGGCCCGGCATCGGACTCCGGGAACACCACATAGGACAGTCGAGTGTCCGCGCCGATCTCGAAGTCCACTTCGAACAGCACCTGACGAGCGGGTTGGTCCGCCGTGTAGCGGGCGGCGCGCACCCCCGTGAACCCCACGCCGGGCTTGGCCGCGGGCGCCCGCCCCGGCCCGGAGCCGACGGTCACGACCGCGCCGGAGATGGGCCGCGGATCACCGTCCTCGAACGAGGAGAAGAAGTGGGTCCGGGTCACGTCGCCTACCGTAACCGGCCGCCACGCTCCCTTCCCGCCGAGCAGTTCCAAGCTGGACAATCCGGGCACGTCGGCGGGCAGGCGCGGCAGTCACGTGCCGCCGAGCGGGGCCAGCTGGGCGGGCGTCCGCGGTGGCGCGGATCCACCAGTGGCGGCGCCCCGCCGGCGCGACAATCACTTGGCACCACCCGCCCCAGCATCTTCTGCCGAGCACCGCCGGCGCGGACCGGGCGCGGCAATCACCGCCCACCCCGCTCACTTCGTGCCGAGCAGTTCCACCTCCGCCAATCCCGCCGCGCCGCCTGTGCTGCTCGTGATCCGCAGCCGGTAGTGGGCGTACGCGCCTGGCTCGGCGATCTTGAACGCCCGCGTCTGCTGCCGCCACGTGAACGTCTCCCCGGAGCGGCTGTCCAGCGGCGTCCAGGTCTGCCCGTCGGCCGAGCCCTCCAGCACCCACGCGCTCGGGTCCCCCGCCTCCTTGGCCGAGGTGAGCGTGTAGAACGTCGCGGCCACCGGGCCGGGGACCGGGCAGTCGACCGTCTCCAGCGGGCGCGCCTGGGTGGCCGAGGTGTTGTCGAACAGCGGCCCGCCGGGCGTCGTCAGGTCCGCGGGCGGCTGGGGCGGCGAGTCGCCCGTCGTGAGCGAGGGCGGGACCTCCGTCGCCCCCCAGCGCGACGGGCTCGGGCCCATCGCGAAGTCCAGCGTGCCACCGGCCGCGATCACGTCGTGCGGCAGCGACGTCGAGTTCCACGTCCGGCCGTTGACCCGCAGCCCCTGCACGTAGACGTTGCGGGCGTTGTTCTTCGGCGCGTTGATCACCAGGTCCCGGCCGCCCGCGAGGTGCACCGTGGCCTTGGTGAACAGGGGCGAACCGACCGCGTACTCCGGGCTGCCCATCCGCAGCGGGTAGAACCCGAGCGCGCTGAACACGTACCACGCCGACATCTCGCCGTTGTCCTCGTCGCCGGGGTAGCCCTGCCCGATCTCGCTGCCCAGGTACAGCCGGGACAGCGCTTCCCGCACCCTGGCCTGCGTCTGCCACGGCTGCCCGGCGAAGTCGTACATGTAGGCGATGTGGTGGGAGGGCTGGTTGGAGTGGCCGTACTGGCCCATCCGCACGTCCCTGGCCTCCCGCATCTCGTGGATCAGGCCGTTGTACGCCCCGGGGAACCCGGCGGTCTCCGGCGTGGCGAAGAACTGGTCCAGCTTCCGCGCGAGCCCGTCGCGGCCGCCGTAGAGGTTGGCCAGCCCCTGCCCGTCCTGCGGCACGGTGAAGGCCATGTTCCAGCCGTTGGTCTCGGTGTAGTCGTGTCCCCACTCGCGCGGGTCGTACTCACCGGCCGGGACGCGGAACGTGCCGTCGGCGGCGCGGCCCTGGAAGAACCCGACCGCGGGGTCGAACATGTGCACGTAGTTCTGGGCGCGGCCGCGGAAGTACTCGGCGTTCTCGGCGTACTCGCGGCGGCGCGGGTCGTCCGGCGCGGCCTCGTCGGCCAGCTTCTGCGCCATCATCGCGATGCCGAAGTCGTTGAGGTAGCCCTCGATCGCCCACGACATGCCCTCGCCGGTCGACGTCGGCGTGTAGCCGAGGAAGATCGACTGCTCCAGGCCCTTGCGCCCGACGTCCTCGTTGGGCGGGGCGACCGTGGCGTTGCGGATCGCCGCGTCGTAGGCCGCGTGCACGTCGAAGCCCCGCACGCCCTTGAGGTAGGCGTCGGCGAAGGCGACGTCGGAGCTGGTGCCGGTCATCAGGTTCGCGTAGCCGGGGGAGGACCAGCGCGCGACCCAGCCGCCGTCGCGGTACTGCTGGAGGAACCCGTCGATCATCCGGCCCGCCATGTCCGGCGTGAGCAGCGCGTAGGCGGGCCAGGTGGTGCGGTAGGTGTCCCAGAACCCGTTGTTGACGTAGATCTCGCCGTCGACGACCTTCGACCCGGTGTGCGTCGGCGTGTCCGGCCCGGTCTTGGGCGAGACCGGGCTCGCGTAGGCGGGGCGCGGGCTGCGCGTGGTGCCGACGTTCTCGAACCCGGAGTTGGGGTAGAGGAACAGCCGGTACAGGTTCGAGTAGAGCGTGGTCAGCTGGTCCCGGCTGGCGCCTTCGACCTCGATCACGCCGAGCTTGCGGTCCCACGCGGCCTGCGCGGCCGAGCGGACCGTCTCGAACGCCGTGCCCGCCGGGATTTCCTGCTCCAGGTTGCGCTTCGCCTGGTCGACGCTGATCAGCGAGGTCGCGATCCGCATGCCCACGACGCCGCCGCGGCCCGGGTCGAACTTCAGGTAGCCGCGCACGTGGTCCCGTCCCTCGCCGGGCAGCATGTCCCCGCCGGTGACCGGCCGGTCGAAGGCCGCGTAGACGAACATGCGGCCCGCGCCCGCGGAGTTGCCGCTGCGCACGTCGGTGAACCCGGACAGTGTGCCCGTGGCGGGGTCGAGGGTGAGGCCGCCGGCGTCGTCGAAGTTGTCGAAGATCAGGTTCGCGTCGCCGCCGGGGAAGGTGAACCGGAACGCCGCCGCGTGGTCGGCGGGCGCGATCTCGGCCTTGACGCCGTTGTCGAACGTCACGCCGTAGTAGTGCGGTTTGGCGGTCTCGTTGGCGTGGTCGAACGACAGTGCCCGTGCGGCCCGGTTCGCGTCCGGCACGCCGGCGGCGGCCGAGGGCATCACCTGGAAGGTCTGCCGGTCGCCCATCCACGGGCTCGGCTCGTGGGACAGCGACAGCGCTTGCAGCGCGGGCCGGTTCTGCGCGTTGTTGCCCTCCTGGTAGCGGTAGAGCCAGTTCAGCGACCCGGCGTCGGTGACCGGGGTCCAGAAGTTGAAGCCGTGCGGCACCGCGGTGGCGGGGAAGTTGTTGCCGCGGGAGAACGTGCCGTTGGCGTTCGTGCCGCGGGTGGTGAGCACGTGGTCGGACAGGCGGGTCACGCGGGCCTGCGGCGCGGCGGGCCCGAGCGTGATGTCGTCGAACCAGCCGTTGAACGAGCCGGCGCCGTTCGGGTTGTCGTAGGCGATCAGGATCCGCGCGACGGTCTTGCCGCGGGCGACCGTGCCGATCGCCGAGCGCACCAGGTTCCACTGGTTGGCGTAGAGCGACTTGGCCGCGCCCTGCCCGCGGGGGCTGAGCGGGAACCCGTACTGGTCCACCGCGCCCAGGGTGGACAGGTAGGTGCCGTCGGTGAAGGCCAGGTCGACCGAGACGTTCGTGCTCGGGTACTTCAGGTCGTTGCCGGTCAGCTCGGGGAACACCGTGTAGGACAGCTCGGTGTCGGCGCGCACCGGGATCCGCACGTCGAACACCTTGTTGTAGGAGTAGCCGTGCGGCGCGGTCTGGGTGCCGACGTAGTGGAAGGCACGCAGCCCGGTGAACCCGGCGCGCGGTTTGCTGGTGTAGCCGCCGGGCGGGCCGCTGTCCGGGTAGGACCGCATGGCGGGCAGCGGCGGCGGGGCCGGCTGGTCGTCGGCGAGCAGCAGTTCGGCGAGCTGGACGATGTCCGCGCCGCCATTGGCGGTGATGTCCAGCCGGTAGAAGCGGTGCGTGGCGGTGGCGGCGAGGCGGAACTCCCTGGCCTCGAGCCGGTCGCCGAACGTCTGGCCGCTCTGGCTGTCCACTGTGGTCCAGGTGGCGCCGTCGTCGGAGCCCTGCAGGGTCCAGTCCCGGGGGTCGCGTTCCGGGGCGTCGTTCGCCGAGGTCAGGCCGTAGCGGGTGATGGCGACCGGCTCGGCGAACTCGATCTGCACCCAGCCGGTGGGGGCGAAGGCGAGCCACTTGGAGTCCGGGCTGCCGTCGAGCACGTTCAGCGCGACCTCGCCTGCGCCGGTGTTCTCCGCGCTCGCGGTCGCGCCGGTGGCGCGGCCGCGCACGTCGCCCGGGATGGCCGAGCCGTTCGCGCCGTTCACGCCCGAGGTGAGCGGGCGGCCGTCCGGCCCGGTCTCCACCGTGTCCACCCAGTCCGGCTCGGGCTGGCCGGCTTCGAACGACGACGCGAACCGCGCCGGTGCCTCCGCTCCCGCCGGCGGCGCGGCGACCAGACCGGTCATCAGCAGGGCGACGGCCAGCGCGCGAATGGTTCGGACCATGTCAGGCAGCGAAACGCGCGGGCCGGGGCACCGTCAAGCGGCCACGCCAAAGCTGGCCCAAACCGGACAGGGACGGGTGAATCCCGCACCGCGATCGGCCGCCCCAGGTTTAGCCTGATCAGCGCCGCCGTGGAACGCGACGGACCGTTGCAATGCAACGCACCGTCGCGTTGCGGTTAGGGTGAGGCCATGCCGACCGGTGCCGCGCCCCGCCGGGTCCAGGAGATCTTCGCCGCGACCCTCGACCTGCTCACCGAGCACGGCTACGACGGGCTCACCATCGAGGGGACCGCCCAGCGCGCGGGCGTGCACAAGACGACCCTCTACCGCTGGTGGTCGTCGAAGGACGAACTGCTCGCCGCGGCCGTGACCGGCTCGGCGCTGCTGGACTTCCCCGTCGCCGACACCGGCAGCCTGCGCGGCGACCTGCTCGCCGTGGCCACCCGCCTGTCCCGGCTGCTGACCCGCCCGGCGACCGCGGCGGTGCTGGCCGCCGTGCCGGGTCGCCCGCTCCTCGCCGAAGCGACCAGCGCGTTCTTCACCGCACGGCTCACCCGCGACCACCCGGTCTTCACCAGGGCCGTGGAACGGGGCGAGCTGGCGGCGGACGGCGACGCGGACCTGGTCGTGGACCTGCTCGCGGGCGCGCTGTGGTTCCACCTGCTGCTCTGCGGCGGCAGCGCGGACCGGCGCTACCTGGCGCGGCTGGTGGATTCGGTCCTGACCGGCGTCAGCGTCCGGCGCGCTTGACGTTGACACTGTGACAAGGTCTTCACTGGGACGCGGAGGTGGTTCCGATCAACCCGACACACCGCGACCTGCTCGGCGCCCTGAGCGCCGGGAACCCATCCACGCGGCTCAAGGCCGCGCTGGCGGCAGGCACGCACCCCGACCCCGGTCTCCTCGGCGAGCTGGTGGCCCGCAGCGCGGTCGAGCCGGACTTCTTCGTCCGCGACATGCTCACCTGGGCGCTGACCCGGCTGCCCGCGGAGATCACGGTGCCCCGGCTCCTCGCCGAGCTCACGTCCGGGCGGGCTCAGGCACGCAGCCAGGCGCTGCACACCCTGTCCAAGATCGGGGACCGGAGCGCGTGGCCCGCGATCACCCGCGCGTTGCTGCACGACGCCGACGACGAGGTCGCGCGCAGCGCGTGGCGGGCCGCGGTCGTCCTGGTGCCCGACGAGGAGCGCGCCGCGCTGGCCGAGGACCTGGCCGCACAGCTGGGCCGGGGCGACCGGGCGGTGCAGCTGAGCCTCAGCCGGGCGCTCGTCGCGCTCGGCGACGTGGCCGAGCCGGCCCTTCGGACGGGGCTGGCGAACCCGGACCCGGTGGTGCGCGCGCACGCCCGCGCCACGCAGCGGCTCCTGCGTGACCCGGACGCCGGGTTCGCCCCCGACGTCGAGGAGGCGAAGCGGGTGGCCGCGCTCGGCCCGGAACGCGCGGCGGGCACGTCGTGCTGATCGGCGAAGTGGCGCGCCGCTCGGGGGTGAGCACCCGGATGCTGCGGCATTACGACACCCTCGGGCTGGTGCGCCCGACCGGCCGCACGGTCGGGGGCTACCGGGAGTACTCGGACGAGGACATCCGCCGGATCTTCCACGTGGAGAGCCTGCGGTCCCTCGGGCTGTCGCTGCGGCAGATCGGGCGCGCGCTGGCCGATCCCGGGTTCACACCGTCCACACTGGTCGCGGACCTCATCCGGCGGACCGAGGACCGGATCCGGCGGGAGCAGGAGCTGCTGGAGCGGCTCCGCGCGGTCGACGCCTCCGCGCCGTCGGACTGGCCGGACGTGCTGCGCATCGTCGAGCTGCTGCACGGGCTGAACTCGCCCTACGCGGCCCGACGGCAGCAGGCCGCGCTGACCGAGGCCGTGCCGGTGCCCGCCGAACTGCTGGCCGAGGCGGTGCTGGCCGAACCCGACGCGAACGTGGCCGGCGCGCTGCGGTGGGCACTCGCGCGCGCCGGCGGCGACGGGGTGGCCAGCCTGGTGCCCGGCCTGCGGGCCGACGACGTCGAAGTCCGGCGCCGCGCGGTGCTGGCGATCGCGGAGATGCCGGGGGACGAGGCGACCGAGGCGCTGACCGGAGCACTGAAGGACCCGGACGGGATCGTGCGCAGGCACGCGGCGCTGGCCCTGGGGCGGTCCGGCGTCGCCGCAGCGGTGCCGGCGCTGGTGGGCATGGTGGTGTCCGGTGACGGCGACGTGGAGGCGGCCGAGGCGCTGGGTGCGCTGGCGCTGGACCCCGGGCACGCGGAGCAGGTGATGACCGCGCTCACCGGCGAACTCGCTGCCGCGGACTCCGCGGTGCGGCTCCGCCTGACCCAGGCACTCGCCGAGATGCCACCACCCCTCGCACACGCCGTACTGCGGCAACTGACCGACGACGAGGACCGCGCGGTGGCCCTCCTCGCCACGGCCGTGCTGGGGGAGTGAAGCTGTGGCTCTGAGCGGCGGAGCCGCCTCACCACCTGAGCAGCTCGCGCCGCCTCAGGTTCCGCCACCCGCACCGCTATGCAAGCCACCCACGAGGGACATTCACTGCCCGGTCAGCAGTGGGTGAGGAAGTGCTCCAGCACGCGCTTCCCGAAGTGCAGCCCCTCCAGCGGCACCCGTTCGTCCACGCCGTGCGCCATCGCCCGGTACTCGAAGCCCTCGGGCAGCCACAGTGGCGCGAAGCCGTAGCAGGCGATGCCCAGCGGGCTGAACGCCTTGGCGTCCGTGCCGCCGCCCATGCAGTACGGCACCACGACCGCCTCCGGGTCCTGCGACCGCAGCGCCTCGGCCATCGCGGTGAACCACGGGGAGTCCACCGGCGCCTGCACGGCCGGCTGGCGGGCCACGAACTCGCGTGTGACGTCCGGCCCGAGCAGCTCGTCGAGCTGGTCCAGCAGCTGCTTCTCGGTGCCCGGCAGGGTCCGGGTGTCGATCTGGGCCTGCGCCAGGCTCGGGATCACGTTCACCTTGTACCCGGCGTCCAGCATCGTCGGGGTGGTGCTGTTGCGGATGGTCGGCTCGACGAGCTTCGCCGCCGGGCCCAGCCGCGCCATCGTGCCCTCCACATCGGACAGATCCACCTCGACGCCGAGCGCCTCGCCGGTGCGGACCAGGAACGCCTCCACCGTCGGGGTCAGCGTGACCGGCCACTCGTGCGCGGCGATCCGGTTCAGCGCCTCGATCAACCGCACCACCGCGTTCTCGTGGTTGGGCCGCGAGGCGTGCCCGGCCCGGCCTCGCGCCGTCAACCGCATGTGCGCGGTGCCGCGCTCGGCCGTGCCCACCGGGTAGAGCCGCTTGACCGTGCCGTCGGCCGCGGGCACGTGGTAGGTGTAGCCGCCGGACTCGCTGATCGCGGCCACACACCCCTCGAACAGCTCGCGGTGCTCGTCGGCCAGCCAGTGCGCCCCGTACTCGCCGCGGTCCTCCTCGTCGGCCACGAAGGCCAGCACCAGGTCGCGCCGCGGCCGCAGCCCGTCCGCCACCGCGGTCAGCACCATCGCGATGAAGTCCTTCATGTCCACCGCGCCCCGGCCCCACAGGTAGCCATCCCGGACCTCACCGGCGAACGGCGGCACCGTCCAGTCCGCGGCGTCGGCGGGCACCACGTCCAGGTGCCCCTGCACGAGCAGCGCCGGCAGCGTGGGGTCGGCGCCGGGGAGCCGGGCGACCACGTTGGTGCGCCGCGGCGCGGACTCCAGCACCACCGGTTCGAGACCGGCGCCGGCGAGCACGCCCGCGACGAACTCCGCCGCGTCCCGCTCACCCTCGGCGTCGCCGTGGCCGCGGTTGGTGGTGTCGAACCGCAGCAGCTGCGCGCACAGACTCTCGACGTTAGCCATACTTCCCCTGCACCGCGCCCGCGGCGATCGCCGTGACCACCTTGAACGCCTTCATCGCTTCGGTCATCGTTGCCGCGTCGAACCCGACCCGGCGCACACCGGTCTGCTCGACGGTCGGCACCACCGCGGCGGCCTGCGCCAGGTGGCTCGCGTCGAACTCGACCTCGATGCGGTGCGCGGCGGCCGCACCCGGCGCCCGCACCGCACGGTCCATGCTCGCCCGTGCGGCCGCGCTCAGCATCTCGGCGGTCCTCGACGGGGGAAGGCAGACCGCGGCGTAGCGGCTCACGCACTCCTTGACGGCGACCAGCCGCGCGCCCGGCGCGTAGTCGGCGGCGTCCTCGCACGTCCGGTCGTCGCCGGACACCAGCAGCACCGGCACCCCGTGCTCGGCGGCCAGCGCGGCGTTGAGGCGGCCCTCGCTGGCAGGCACCCCGTCCAGCCACACCCCGGTGATCTGGTTCTCCAGGTAGGTGTGCGACAGCACCCCGTCCTCGCCCGCCCCGGCGTGGTAGCCCAGGAACACCACCCCGTCCACGCCGCTGTCGATGCCCTGCATCATCGACAGCGGCTTGTGCCGCCCGGTGAGCAGGCGGGCCCGGTCGTCTAGGTCCTCCAGCAGCAGGTTGCGCTGCGACGAGTGCGCCTCGTTGACCAGCACGTCGCTCGCGCCGCCCGCGTGCAGGCCGCGGACCACGGCGTTGACGTCCCCGGTGAACAGACGGCGGAAGCGCTGCCACTGCTCGGTGCCGGGGACGACGTCGTCGGTCCAGGTGACGCCGGTGGCGCCCTCCATGTCCGCCGAGATCAAGATCCGCATGGTCCAGACCTTACGTCACGGCTCGGCAACACCACCCGTGAGTCGTTGACTCCACGTGCTTGGAAGTGGTTACTTTCCGGTTTCGGAATCAGCCAGAGAGGTGGGACCTGTGGGGATGCGTTTCCCGAGACGAACGCGGGTGGGCGCGGCGGTGGCCGCCGCGGCGCTGGTGGCGGGCCCGTTCGTGCCCGCGGCCCAGGCGCAGCAGCAGAGCGGCACGGTGCTGCGCGTGGCGCTGGTGCAGGAGATCGACCACCTGAACCCGTTCCTCGCCTCGTTCGCCTCCAGCACCATGGTCGGGCGCATGACCTGGGAGTTCCTCACCCTGCCCTCGGCCGAGGACAACACCCCCGCGCCGGGCCTGGCCGAGTCCTGGTCCACCTCGCCGGACAAGCTCACCTGGACCTACCGGATCCGGGACGGCGTGAAGTGGTCCGACGGGCAGCCGGTCACCGCGAAGGACGCCGCCTACACGTTCACGCGGATCATGACCGACGAGAACGCCCAGGAAGCCAACGGCACCTACGTCGAGAACTTCGAGTCGGTCACCGCCACCGACGACCGCACCCTGGTTATCAAGACGAAGACCCCGCAGGCCAGCATGACCGCGCTGGACGTGCCGATCGTGCCCGAGCACATCTGGGCGAACCAGCCGAACATGACCGACCCGGCCACCGACTCGGTGCCTGTCGTCGGCGTCGGCGACGGCCCGTTCCTGATCACCGAGTACCGGCCCAACGAGCTGGTCCGGCTCAAGGCCAACCCGGACTACTGGCGCGGCCGCGCCAAGATCGACGAGCTGCAGTTCATCAGCTACAAGAACTCCGAGGCCGCGGTCAACGCGCTGAAGAACGACGAGGTCGACTTCGTCAACCGGCTCACGTCGACCCAGTTCGACACGCTGAAGAACGCCGAGGGCATCACCACGAACCAGGCGATCGGCCGCCGCTACCGCGAGATCATCGTCAACCACGGCGCCCAGACCCAGTCCCGCCAGCCGATCGGCGACGGCAACCCGGTGCTCAAGGACGTCCGCGTGCGGCAGGCCATCGCCCGCGCACTGGACCCGCAGACCCTGGTGGACAAGGTGCTCGGCGGCTACGGCCAGACCGGCGGCGGCATCGTGCCCGCCTCCTTCCCGGCCTACCACTGGGAGCCCGCGGCGAACGAGCGCTACAACTTCGACCCGGCGGCCGCCAACGCCCAGCTCGACCAGGCCGGCTACCCGCGCGGCGCCGACGGCACCCGGATCGGCCCGGACGGCAAGCCCATCGAGCTGCGCCTGCTCGGCCGGGCCAGCGAGGACTTCGCCCAGCGCGCCTCCGACTACGTGGTCAGCTGGCTCGGCGCGATCGGCATCAAGGCGACCAAGCAGCTGGTCTCCGACAACGAGGTCGACGAGCGCACCAACAACGGCACCTACGACCTCGCCTTCTCCGGCTGGGGCACCAGCCCGGACCCGGACTACATCCTGTCCAAGCAGACCTGCGCGGCCCTGCCCGCGGTGGCGGGCAGCAGCAGTAGCACCTCGTTCTTCTGCGACCCCGAGTTCGACCGCCTCTACGCCGCCGAGAGCACCGAGTTCGACCCGGCCAAGCGGGCCGACCTGGTGAAGCAGGCCCAGGCCCGCTACTACACCCAGGTGCCCAGCATCGTGCTGGACTACGACAACGTGCTCGAGGCCTACCGCTCGGACAACTTCGCGAGCTTCACCAAGCAGCCCGCGGGCACCGGCCAGATCATGGAGCAGAGCGGCTACTGGGGCTTCTACGGCGCGACCCCGGCCGAGGGCGGCTCGTCCTCCAGCGGCGGCCTGTCCAGCGGCGCCTGGATCGCGATCGGCGCCGGTGTCGTGGTCGTCCTGGCCATCGCGGGCACGGCGGCCGGGCGGCGCCGCAAGTCCGCCGACGACCAGGAGTAGGCGTGACGAACGCGCTCTCCACCGCCGCGGCGGAGCTCGACGAGCCCCGCCGCGGCACCGGCACCGCCCGGTTCCTGCTCGGCAAGCTCGGCGGCGCGATCGGCAGCCTGCTGCTCGTCGTCGCGCTGGGTTTCCTGCTGTTCCGGATGATCCCCGGCGACCCGGTCACCACCCTGACCCGCGACCGGCCCACCAGCCCGGAGCAGCTGGCGCAGCTGCGCGCCCGGCTCGGCGTCGATCAGCCGCTGTACCGGCAGTTCCTGGACTACGTCGGCGGGCTGCTGCACGGCGACTTGGGCACCTCCTACGGCTACAACCGGCCGGTGAGCGCGCTCATCGGCGAGCGGCTCGGCCCCACACTGCTGCTCGTCGGCACCGCCACCGTGCTGGCCGTGGCGCTCGGGCTGTGGCTCGGCGTGCGCGCGGCGTGGCGGCGGGGCAGCCTGTTCGACCGCACCCACACCGGGATCGCGCTGACGCTGTGGTCGATGCCCCAGTTCTGGCTGGGCCTGCTGCTGCTCATCGCCACGCAGGGGGTGTTCCCCAGCGGCGGCATGCGCTCCCCGGACACCCCGCCGGAGTTCTTCCCGCAGCTGCTCGACGTCGCCCACCACCTGGTGCTGCCGTGCGTCACGCTGCTCGCGGTGATCTACGCCCAGTACATGCTGGTCATGCGGTCGTCGCTGCTCGGCGAGATGAACGCCGAGTACCTCACCACCGCCCGCGCCAAGGGCCTGCGCGAGGACCTGGTGCGCCGCCGCCACGCGGTGCCCAACGCGCTGCTGCCCACCGTGACGCTGGTGTTCCTGCAGTTCGGCCTGGTGGTGTCCGGCACCGTCACGGTCGAGACCGTGTTCTCCTGGCCCGGGCTGGGACTGCTCACCTACGAAGCGCTGCGGGTGCCGGACCTGCCGCTGCTGCAAGGAGTCTTCGTGGTCATGGCCGGCTCGGTCATCGTGATGAACCTGATCGCCGAGGTGCTCTACCGCGTGCTCGACCCCCGGGTGCGTGCGCAGTGACCGCCCCCGCCGCGATCGCCTGGCAGCGGCGCCGCGCCGCGGCCGCTTCGGTGTGGCGCGAGTTCGCCGCCGACCGCGGCGGCCTGGCCGGGCTGGGCGTCCTCGTGCTGGTGGTGCTGCTCGCGGTGCTCGCGCCGGTGATCACCGACCCGGCCGGGCTGGACGTGGTCAACGCTCCCGGAAAGCCCTTGCAGCCGCCCAGCGGCGAGTTCCCGCTCGGCACCGACATCGACGGCCGCTCGGTCCTGCTGCTCACGTTGTGGGGTGCGCGGGTGTCGCTGTTGGTCGGGTTCGCCGCGACCATCCTGTCCGTGCTGATCGGCACGCTCGTCGGCATCGCCGCCGCGCACTTCGGCGGCTGGATCTCCGGCCTGCTGATGCGGTTCACCGATTTCTTCCTGGTGCTGCCCTCGCTGGTGCTGGCGATCGCGCTGTCCACCGTGCTGCCGCACGGCGTGCCGACGATCATCGTCGCGGTCGGGGTCACCTCCTGGCCCACCACGGCCCGGCTGGTGCGCGCGCAGACCCTGACCATCGAGTCGCGGCCCTACATCGAACGGGCCCGCGCCCTGGGCGGCGGGCACCTGCACGTCATCGGCAAGCACGTGCTGCCCGGCGTGCTGCCGCTGGTGCTGGCCAACACCACCCTCGTGGTGGGCAACTCGATCATCGCCGAGTCCACGCTGTCCTTCCTGGGCCTTGGCGACCCGTCCGCGCCGTCCTGGGGCCAGATGCTGCAGCGCGCCCTGTCCTCCGGCGCGGTCACCGGCGGAGCGTGGTGGTACCTGATCCCGCCCGGCTTGGCGATCGTGGTGATCGTGCTGTCGTTCACCCTCGCCGGCCGCGCGCTGGAGACGGTGCTCAACCCGCGGCTGAAGGGGGAGCACGCGTGAGCCTGCTGGAGATCAAGGACCTGCGCGTCGCCTACCGGGACGTGGAGGCGGTGCGCGGCGTGGACCTGACGCTGGCGCCGGGGGAGACCCTCGGCGTCGCCGGGGAGTCCGGCTCGGGCAAGTCCACGGTCGCGATGAGCGTGCTGCGGCTGCTGCCCAAGTCCGCGAAGGTCACCGGGGAGATCCGGCTCGACGGCGAGGACGTCACCACCATGCGCTGGGGACACCTGCGCGCGGTGCGGTGGGCCAAGGCGTCGGTGGTGTTCCAGGGCGCCATGCACGCGCTCAACCCGGTCCGCACCATCGGCGACCAGATCGCCGAACCGATCCGGCTGCACGACCCGTCGGCCACCGACGTCGACGGCCGGGTCGCCGAGCTGCTGGAGTCGGTGGACCTGCCGCCGTCCCGCGCCGGGGCCTACCCGCACGAGCTGTCCGGCGGGCAGAAGCAGCGCGTGATGATCGCGATGGCGCTGGCCTGCCGCCCGCGGCTGATCATCGCCGACGAGCCGACCACCGCGCTCGACGTCATCGTGCAGGCCCAGGTGCTCGACCTGCTGACCCGCCTGGTCGCCGAGCACGGCCTCGGCCTGATCATGATCAGCCACGACCTGTCCGTGCTCGCCGCGACCTGCGCGCGCATCGCCGTGATGTACCGCGGGGAGATCGTCGAAGAAGGCCCGTCCGCCGAGGTGATGCGCTCGCCGCGGCACGAGCACACCCGCGCGCTGGCCGCCGCGTTCCCCACGGTCGGCGACCCGGCCGCCCGCTTCGCACCCGCCACCACCGCGCCGGTTCCTTC